>JBBPYZ010000017.1:0-6839 GCA_038199465.1 Acidimicrobiales bacterium
CACACGGTTCCCCGCTTCCCCCTCTACCTGGTGGCGGCGCTGGCGGTCGAGGCCGTGGCCTTCGGGCTGGGCATTGAGCGTCGAGCCCGCTTCGCCCTGGCGGCCGGGGTGGCGGTGGCCACGGTCGGCCTGGGGGCCGAGCTCGTGTGGATCCAGGTGTCGGGCTGGGGCTCGCCCAACGCCAACGGCCTCCCGGTGGCCCTGGCCCTGAGCCTGGCCGCCGGCGTCGCCGCGGCCGTCCTCGGGGCGGCGCTGGTCGGGGGCGCCGTCTCGAGCGTTCGCCGGCTCCGTCCGCTCGCCGTAGCGGGCGCCGGCCTGGGCCTGGTGCTCGTGCTGGCCGTCCCGCTGCCCCGTGACGTGGGTGCCGTCGAGGCCGTGATCGGACTGGACCGCCTCGAGGGCGAGGCCATGGTCACGGTGCAGCTCGACCCGCCGACTGCCGCCGAGGACGCCAGCCTCTTCGGCCTCGTCGCCTGGCAGGGCGGCGGCCGGGTGCTGGCCGACCTTGACCGGGTCGGGCCCGGCCGCTACGTGTCGTCCAGACCCATCCCCGTGAGCGGGACGTGGAAGTCGATGGTCGGCCTGCAGCGGGGCAACGAGGTGATGGCGGCGCCCATCTACCTGCCGGCCGACCCGGAGATCGGGGCGTCGGCCGTGCCCGCCCAGGCCGAGCGCCGGGTGGCCTTCTCCCGCAACACCGACATCCTCCTGCGCGAGGCCAAGGACGGCCCGGCCTGGCCAGCACTGCTCAGCTACGCGGGGGTCGCCCTGGTGCTGGGCCTGTGGCTGGCCCTGTTCACCCGGGCCGTAGCACGGGTGCAGCTGCCGAGACCGGGCGGTCGCCACCTCGGGATTCCGACGCCCGTGGCCGCCGAGCCGTAGCGGCGCCGAAGCCAACTGCCGGGACTTGGTGTCGCTCAGCGCATGCCTACTCCCGGCAGTTGCGGTGGTGGCTGCCGTCGTTGGATGACGGGTCAGCCGTAGCTCTCGCACCCCCAGCCGTCCCGGTCGGCGTCGAAGCGGTGGGGGTCGCCACGGCTCTGGTCCACTCGGACCCTGTGCCCGATGTCCGGGCAGTCGAGGTCCGGCGGGCCCGGGGGGATGCAGTCGTCGGGGTAGCCCGGGTGGCAGCTGCCGCCGGAGGGCGCCACCGCCCGGCTGGGCGCGGCGGATGCGGGTGCAGCCGTCGGGCAGCCGGACCACAGGCCCCTGGATGCGCGCTTGGCGTCGGCCTCGGCGGCTCCCAGGCGCCCGGCCAGACCGGCGTCCTCACGGGCGAACTCCTGGTACCACTCGGCGGCGCCGTCGCGCACCAGCTGCTCGTTGACGCTGTGGTCCTCCACCGAGACTTCGGCGACGGTGCGGCCGAATCTGTCGAGCTCCGGCCCGTTGGACGGCCGGCGCACGGTGACCATCCGGCCCTCGACCAGCGTGCGCAGGGCCTGGGTGGACTGGGAGCCGAAGCATTCGTTGGTCTCGGGGGCGTCGACCTGGGCCAGGCGCACCCGCCGCCCGTCCGCCAGCACGAGGGTGTCGCCGTCAGTGACCGACCGCACGGCGAGCGGCACCAGGCTGCCTGAGGCGGGTGGTGGCGTCGGGGGAGGCGAGGGCGCCACGGGGGCAGGGGCCAGCGGAGCAGTCTGGAGGTCGGGCGGCGCGCTGGCGTCGACCGGCGTGCCGGCGCTCGTGGGAGGGACGGGCGCGGCAGCGATCGTGGATCGGGCGGCGCCGGCCGACGGCCCGTCGCCTCCGGCAGAGCAGCCGGCCGCGGCCATGGCCACGCCGATGCCGAGGAGCCACACGCGTCGCATCCCGGCCCGGTCGGTCATGCGCCCCATGCCCCTCCATCGGCAGGATCGGTGGCGTCGCCACCCTCTCGACGCAAACATCGCCGCGCGATGGTGCTCGTTCCGGAGCGCGGGGCGCCGGTACCCTACGTTGTGCCCTATGCGCGTGGGTCCTTCCCGGTGAAGAAGACGAGCGTCTACCTGCCCGAGGGGCTGAAGGCCCGGCTGAAAGCGGTGGCCCTGCGCAGCGGGCGCTCGGAGGCGCAGCTGGTGCGTCTGGCCGTCGAGCGGCTGGTGGACGCCGAGCCGGCGCCGGGGCCGGTGGTGCGCACCGAGGACCCGGTCGTGCGCCGCCACCGGCGGGAGCCCACCCTGGTCGGCCTCGGCATGGGGCCCGGCGACCCGGGCCTGGTGACGGCCCGCACCGTGGCCGAGCTGCGGGCCGCCGACCGGGTGCTGGCGCCCAGCACCGACCTGGCCTCGGTGGGCCGGGCCGAGATCATCGTGCGCGAGGTGGCTCCCGACGTGGCCGTCGAGCGGATCGGCTTCGTGATGGAGCTGGACGGCGGCGCCCGCTCCTCGGCGCTGGCCCGGGCGGCCGAGCGGGTGGTGGCCGCCCTCGATGCGGGGGAGCGGGTGGCCTTCGTCACCCTGGGTGACCCGAACGTCTACAGCACGTTCTCGTCGCTGGCCGAGGAGGTGCGGGCCCGGCGGCCCGGGGTGCCGATCGAAACCGTCCCCGGCATCATGGCCTTCCAGGACCTGGCCGCCCGGACCGGAACGGTCCTGGTCGACGGCGACGAGCGCCTGGTGCTGGTGCCCGCCCGGGCGGGGAGCGACCCGGCCGTGCTGGCCGCCGCCGTCGCCGATCCGTCGGTCGCCGTCGTGGTCTACAAGGGGGGCGGCCGGCTGTCCCAGCTGGCCCGACTGCTGGCCGAGGCGGGCCGGCTCGACGGCGCCGTGCTGGGCGAGCTGCTGGGTCTGCCCGGCGCCCGGATGGCCCCGGTGGGCGACGTCGCCGACCGCCCCGCCAGCTACCTGGCCACCGTGGTGGTGCCCCCGGTGCGGGCCGGACGCTCGGTCGCGGCTGCGGGGGAGGAGGCGGAGCACCCCGCAGGCCCGGGGCGGCGACGGAAGGCGGCGTCGTGATCTCGTTCGTGGGGGCCGGCCCCGGAGCCGCCGACCTCCTGACCCTGCGCGCCGCCGACCGGATCGCCCGGGCCGACGTGGTGGTGTGGGCGTCGTCCCTGGTGGCCGAGGACGTGCTCGACCACGCTCGGCCAGGCGTCGAGCTGCACGACTCGGCCGGCATGACCTTCGAGGATGTCCTGGCGGTGTACCGGGCCCATCCGGACGACCGGGTCGTGCGCCTCCACTCCGGTGACGTCGCCCTCTACTCGGCGGTCCAGGAGCAGGTGGACTGGTGCGAGGCGAACGGCCGCCCGTGGGAGGTGGTGCCGGGCGTCGGCTCGCTGGCCGCCGCCTCGGCGCTGGCCGGGCGCGAGCTGACGGTGCCGGGGAAGGCCCAGTCGGTGATCGCCACTCGCCTCGGGGGCCGCACGTCGGCGTCCATGCCGCCGGGGGAGACGGTGGCCGCCTTCGCCCGCCACGGCACCACCCTCGCCGTCTACCTCTCGGCCGCCCGACCGGAGGAGCTGCAGGACCAGCTGCTCGCCGGCGGCGACGGCTACCCGCCGGACACCCCGGCCGTGCTGGTCGTGCGGGCGTCGTGGCCCGACGAGCGGGCCCACCACACCACCGTCGGCGCCCTCGCCGAGACCATGCGGGCCGATGGCGCCCGCGTCACCGCCCTGGTCCTGGTCGGCCCGGCGCTGGCCGGCGCCGCCCCTCGCTGCCACCTCTACGACCCCGGCTACGCCCACGCCCACCGCCGCCGCTCGCGCCCCGGCTCGACCGAGGGCCGTCCCGTCGCCCGCCGGACCGCCTCGTGAGCCGGCGTCCGGCCTGCCTGCTGGTCGAGAGTGCCCGCTTCTGGTCCCCCCGCACACCCAAAGTGGGCACTCCCGGTGCTGCTCCCCTCGCCCGACCGGTGGCGCCGTGAGGGCCGCGCAGGTGGCGCTGGTCGGGGCGGGGCCGGGCGAACCCGATCTCATGACGTTGCGGGCCGAAGCCGAGCTGGCGGCGGCCGCGGTGGTCGTGACCGACGTGGCCCTGGAGGGCCTCGTCCGATACCTCGCACCCCAGGCCGGCGTCGTGGTTGTCCCCGACAGACGACCTGCGACCGCGGTTCTCCTCGCCGCCCTCGCCCGGGCTGATGGCGGCGTCGTCCGCCTCTACGTCGGCGACCCGTGGCTGCACCCCGCGCACGGCTCCGAGCTGGCGGCGCTGGACCGGGCCGGGATCGCCAGCGAGCCCGTCGCCGGGGTGGCGACGGAGGTGGCCGTGCCGGCTCTGGCCGGCATCGCCGTGCACGTCCGCCAGCTCGCCGTCGCCTGCACGATCGGTCCGCTCGAGGCCATACCGACTGCGCCCGATCGCGCCCGCACGCTCGTCATCCGCACCGAAGACGCCGGGGCGGCGGCGATCCGACTGGGAACCGGCGACGACTCCGACATCCCGGCCGCCGCCGTCCCGCTCGACCGACCGGACGCGGCAGCGGTGCGGGGGAGCCTGGCCGAGATCGGCTCGCGTGCCCCTGCCGGTCGATGTCTCCTCGTGGTTGGCGCCGTGGCCGGGTCGCACGGGCATCCACGGGTGGCCCCGACCGACGCAGAGGGGCGTTCCATCGGTGCCCTCCCGCCGGAGCCTGGCGGGTCGCAACCTGCCGGCGCGGCGGCCGATCTGGCTGGGGGTGGAGCTGCCCCGGCCGACTCGATCGGTCGTGGCACCGGTCCGGCCGAGGTCCCCGGGATCGTCGGGGCCGGAGCCCCCGGACCTGATCGGTCCGCTGGAGGCTCGAGGTCTGGCCAGCAGGGCGATGCCTCGAACCCTCGATCCTCAGAGGCTGGTGGGGACGACCCCGATGCGCGGGATCCCCTCGTCCCCGGCCCCGTCGTCGTGCCCGGGCGGTCCTGGGCGCTGGGAGCGGGTTCCCTGTCCAGTCGGGTCGTGTCGGCAGCTTCGGAGCAGCACCCTCCGCCCGACAAGCACCCGCACCTGACGACGGGCCCGTCGGGGTCCGAGGACGGGACGGCCTGCCGGCGCGCCCCGGTTGGCGGTGCGGGGTTCGCAGGCCCTGAAAGACCAGGGGGCTCGGGTTGGGCGCGGCATCAGGGCGAAGGAGTCGACAAGGGGACGGGTGACCGGGGCCGCGGGCGTCACGGGAGCGCTACCTCCGATCACACCGCCGGTGGCGGGCGGTGATGGCGGACACGATCGAGCCGCCGCTGACGGTCGCCGCCGCCACCGGCGGGCTGCGCACCGGGTGGACCACCGGCACCTGCGCCGCGGCCGCGGCCAAGGCGGCCCTCCTCGGCCTGATCACCGGCGCGGCCCCGGCACAGGTCGAGGTGGGGCTGCCCGGGGCTAGGCGGGTGAGGTTCGCCGTGGAGTCGGGCCCCCCGCACCGTTGCGTCGTGGTGAAGGATGCCGGCGACGACCCCGACTGCACCGACGGCGCCCGCATGACCGCGGAGGCCGCCTGGGCCGAAACGTTCCCGCCGGATGGCCGTGGGCCGGTGCTGCGGGCGGGTGAGGGCATCGGCGTGGTCACCAAGCCGGGCCTCGGCCTGCCGGTGGGCGAGGCGTCGATCACCCCCGTTCCCCGCCGGATGATCGCCGCCGCACTGGCCGAGGTTGAAGCCGTGCCGCCCTCTCCGGAGGGCCGCTCGAGCCCGCGGCCGGTCGTGGTCACCTTCTCGGTGCCGGGCGGCGAGGCCATGGCGGCCAAGACCTCGAACGCCCGGCTGGGCATCGTCGGCGGCATCTCCATCCTCGGCACGACCGGTGTGGTGAAGCCGTTCTCGACCGCGGCCTACCGGGCGTCGGTGGTGCAGCAGATCGACGTGGCCGCCGCCCAGGGTGCGCAGGTCATCGTGCTGTGCACGGGCACCCGCTCCGACGCCTTCGCCCAGCAGGCCCTGCCCCACCTCCCGCCGGTGTGCTTCGTCGAGGTCGGCGACTTCACCGGCATCGCTCTGCGCCGGGCCGCCCGAAACGGCATCGGTCGCGTCATCTGGGTGGGCATGGTCGGCAAGATCACCAAGCTGGCCGCGGGCGTGATGATGACCCACTTCCGGCGCAGCGCCGTCGACACCGACCTGCTCGCCTCGGTGGCTCGCCGGACCGGCGCCCCCGCGACGGTGGTGGCCTCGGCCACCGAGACGGCCACGGCCCGCCACTTCTACGAGTCGTGCCTGGAGGCGGGGACGCTCGAGCCGCTCGTCCTCCTCTGTCAGCTGGCGGCGGCGGCCTGCCGGGCCCACGTCGAGGACACCCTCGCCGTGGACGTGGTCTGCGTCGACTTCGACGGCACCGTCGAGGTGGCCCGTGGCTGACGGCCCGTCGGAGCCGGAGGTGTCGGCTACGGCCATCGCTGTCGTCGGCCGGTTGGGGGGGCGGCTGGTCGGGGGCGCCGCCGTGGACGCGGTGCGGCGGGCGGAGCTGGTCGCCGGCGGTCGCGACCAGCTGGCCGGGGTGTCCGACCTGCTGGCCCCGGGGGCGCGCACGGCGGTGATCGGCGCCGGCCTGGGTGCCCTTGACGAGGTGGCTGCATCGGTCGGGCCGGCGTGCGTGCTGGCCTCGGGCGACCCGGGTTGCTTCGGCATCCTGCGCCCGCTCGCCGCCCGGGTCGGCTCCCACCGGCTCGTCGTCCACCCGGCGCCGTCGTCGGTGGCGCTGGCCTTCGCCCGGCTGGGGCTGCCCTGGGACGACGCCGTGATCCGCTCGTGCCACCGGGGCGGCGCCGCCCGGGTGGCCGCTGAGGTAGCGGGCCAGCCGGTGGCCGCGGTCCTGTGCGGTCCGGACGCGCCGCCCGAGGCCGTCGGCGCCGCCCTGATCGTCCTCGGGGCCTCGCACCGCCTGGTCGCCGTCGCCACCCGCCTGGGCGAGGCGGGCGAGACGGTGACGCGCTGCTGCGACCTCGCCGCTCTG
>JBBPYZ010000018.1:0-6743 GCA_038199465.1 Acidimicrobiales bacterium
CAGCATCCGGCTCCCCCCGCCTCCCGAGCCCGACCGCACCGGGGTGCTGGCCCGCATCGCCGCCGGGGCCCGGGCCGCCCGGGCCGAGCCGGGGTGCCGATCGGCGCTGGGCCTGGTGGCGGTGACCGCCCTGCTGGTGTCGCCCTTCATCGCCCTGGTGGCCGGGCGGGCCGGGGCGCTGGTGGGCGAAGGCGAGCGGGCCGTGGCCCGGGCCACCGGCGTTCTGACCACCGCCCAGGGGATCGGAGCGGTGGCCGGAGCCCTCCTGGTGCCGTCGCTGGCCCTGCGCTTCGGCCGCCGCCGGGCGCTGCTGGTGTGGCTGGTGGCCACCCCGGTCCTGGTCACCGCCTACGCCTGGATGCCCACCCTGTGGTCGGCCGCCGCCGCCATGGTCCTGCTGGGCGCCTCCTACATCGGGGTGCTGGCCGGCCTTCAGGCGGTCGTGCAGCTGCGAGCCCCCGCGGCCTTCCGGGGCCGGGTGATCTCGCTGTTCCTGGTCGGCCTCGGCACCCTGTACCCGCTGGGAGCGCTCTGGCAGGGCCTGGTGGGAGACGCCGTCGGCCTGCGGTGGGCCACCACGCTTGGGGCCGTCGCCCTCCTCGCCGTGCTCGCCGGGCTGGCCATCCTGCGCCCGGCCGCCCTGCTGGCGCTCGACCCGCTGGCCTCCGAAGAACCCTCGACATCCATGGAACGTTGATCTGAGCGGCTGCGTCTGATGGAATGTGGACCAACTTCCCCGTTTGTCAGCGAAAGGCCGCATCGCGGTGCGACGTCTAGCTCCTCTCCTCCCCCGCGCCCCGGCCGTGCTCGCCGCGCTGGCCTGCGCCCTGCTGGCGGGTGGCGCCCTGACGAGCGGCATCCAGCGGGTCGCCGCCGCGGCCAGCGAGCAGGTCTTCGGCCCGGGAGGGGTGGCGGCCCGCTCGCTCGACGATCCTGCGGGGACGGCCGACCCAGCGCCCAGCGCCCCGGCCCCCACCACGGTGGCGGTCGTCCCCGACGAGGTCGCCCCCGCCGAGGTGATCGACGGCGGGCCCAAAGGTCTGGCCAGCGGGGCCAAGGGCGCATCCGTCGCCGCCCTCGAGGGACGTCTCGCCGCCCGGCGCTTCAACCCGGGCAGGTCCGACGGCGCCTACGACGCCCACCTGACCATGGCCGTGATGGCCTTCCAGAAGCAGCAGGGGCTGCCCCGCACCGGCCGGGCCGACCCCACCACGTTGGCCAAGCTGGCCAAGGCACCGCTGGGCCGCCCGATGCTCGACACCAGCGAGCCGACCCGCGTCGAGATCGACCTCAAGCGCCAGATCGCCCAGTTCTGGAAGGACGGCCGGCTGAGCCGGGTGCTGGCCGTCTCCACCGGCAGCGGGGCCCGCTACTGCCTTCCGAAGGACAAGGGCGGCGGCTGCGACACCGCCATCACCCCCGGCGGCTCCTACCGGGCCGACCGCAAGATCAAGGGCCTGCGGGTCTCGCCTCTGGGCAGCCTGTACGACCCCGTCTACTTCTTCGGCGGCATCGCCATCCACGGCTCGCCCTCCATCCCGCCGACGCCGGCCTCCCACGGCTGTGTCAGGGTGCCCATGTGGGAGAGCGCCTGGGTCCACAACGCCATCAGCATCGGCGACCCCGTCTACGTCGTCGGCGGCAAGGTCGCCCCGGTCCCCTTCGGCGCCACCGCCCCGGTCGAGTCCCCCGACGAGGTCACCACCCCACCCGTCGCGGCCTAGGCCGGCATCCTCCTGGGTGCTGTTGTGGCTACGCTGGTGGGCACAACGAAGGGAGCAGCGGTGCGATCGGTCGGTGTGCGGGAGTTCAGGGACCAGGCCACTCAGATGATGGGCTCGGGTGAGACGCTCGTGATCGAGCGCCACGGCAAGCCGATCGGCTTCTTCGTGCCCATCTCCGCCACGGACCGGCGGGCCGGCCGTGCCGCGCTCGGCCGCCTCGGTACCGCGGCCGGGGAGTTGCTCGCGGAGGCGGGCCTCGACGAGGAGGAGCTGGTGCGTGAGGTGACGAGGAGCCGCCGGCGCTGATGCGCCTGGTCGTCGACACCAGCGTGCTCGTCGGCGAGCTGCTCCGGGCCAAGGGCCGCGAGCGGCTGGGCGACGGGGGTCTGGAGCTGTTCCTGCCCGAACGGATGCGGGGAGAGATGCGGGTGGAGCTGCCCCGCCGCATCGGGGCCTTCGTCCGACATCGCCAGCTCGCCGTCAGCGTCGGCGAGCGACTGGCGGCCCGGTGCCTCGAAGCGGTGGAGGCCAACCTGGTCGTGATCGACGAAGCCGTCTACTCGGCCCTTGAGGACGAGGCCCGAGCCCGCTCGCTGCGGGATCCACAGGACTGGCCTGTGGTCGCCTCCGCCATCGCGCTCTCAGCGGGTGTCTGGACGAACGACAACGACTTCCTCGGGACCGGCGTCCCCACCTGGACCACGGGCACGCTCCAGGGCTGGCTCGACCGCAGCGCCGAGCGCTGATCTCTAGGCCAGCGGGTCGGCGAAGGGGTCGTCGGAGGGGGCCGAGACCGGTGGAGCCAGGCCGGGGGCGCCGAGGTCGGAGGGCTCGTCAGGCTCGAACTGGGCGTAGCCCTCGCCCTCCAGCTGCTCGGCCAGCTCGGGGCCGCCGGAGGCGGCGATCCGGCCTCGAGCCAGGACGTGGATGTGGTCGGCCCGCAGCTCGGTGAGGAGACGGCTGAAGTGGGTGATGACCAGCACGCCGAGGCCGCGCTCGGTGGTCTCGGCCTCGATGCGGCGCGACACCGCCCGCAGGGCGTCGATGTCGAGGCCGGAGTCGATCTCGTCGAGGATGGCGAAGCGGGGCCGGAGCACGCCCAGCTGGACGGTCTCGTTGCGCTTGCGCTCGCCGCCCGAAAGGTCGACGTTGAGCGGCCGGTCGAGGAAGCGGCGCTCGAAGCCGACCCGGTCGGCCTCCTCCTCCAGGCGGGCCCCGACCAGGGCGGGGTCGCGGCCGCCGGCCTCGAACGCCGCACTCAGGGCGTCGACCAGCGACACCCCGGGCACCTCGAGGGGCTTCTGCATGGCCAGGAAGACCCCGGCCTGGGCCCGCTGCCAGGTCGGCAGATCCAGCAGCTCGATCGGGTCACCGTCGCCCTCGATGCGCACCGACCCGCCGGTGACGGCGTAGCCGGGGCGCCCGAGGAGCAGGGCGGCCAGGGTGCTCTTGCCCGAGCCGTTCGGGCCCATGATGGCGTGAACCTCGCCCGGCCCGATGTCGAGGGAGATGCCCTGCACGATCTCCCGCTCGGGGATCCCGCCCCGCAGGGCATCGATGACGAGCCGGCTCACGACAGCTCGACCAGGACGTCGTCGCCCTCGACCTTGAGGGTGTAGACGGGCACGGGGCGGGTGGCGGGCATGGACTGGGGCTCGCCCGTGCGCAGGTCGAACGAGCTGCCGTGCTTCCAGCACTCGAGGGCGCAGTCGTCGGCCAGCACCTCACCCTCGGACAGGCTGATGTCGGCATGGCTGCAGCGGTCGCCCAGGGCGTACCAGTCGTCGCCCAGCCGGACCACGGCGATGCGGTGCTCGCCCACGTCGAAGCGGCGGACGGCGCCGTCCTCCACGTCGCTGGTGGCGCACAGGCGCTCCATCGTCATGCCACGACCTCGACCCGGCGGGCCAGCTCGAGGGCGATCGGCTCGCGCAGGCCGGGGAGGGGGGAGCGGGCCAGCACGTCGTCGAGGAACCCGAGGACGATGAGGCGGTCGGCCACCTTGGCCGGCACGCCGCGGGCCTCGAGGTAGAAGCGCTGCTGGGGGTCGATCGGGCCGACGGCCGAGGCGTGGCTGCAGGCCAGGTCGTTCTCGTCGATCTCCAGGTTGGGCACCGAGTCGGCGTGCGCCGTCTCGGACAGCACCAGGTTGCGGTTGGTCTGGAAGGCCATGGTGCCCTTGGCTCCCTTGTGGACCTTGATGAGGCCGCTGTAGACACCGTGGCTGTGGCCGCCGACGGCGCCCTTGAACACCAGCTCGGAGCGGGTGCGGGGGGCCCAGTGGTCCTGCATGGTGCGGAAGTCGTGGACCTGGTCGCCGTCGCCGACGTAGGCGGCCAGCAGGGTGCTCTCGCCGCCCTGGCCGGTGAGGGCGGCGTCGGTGCGCAGCCGGGCGTAAGCGCCGCCGAGGGCGATGGCGATGCTCTGCAGGGTGGCGTCGCGCTCGACCCGGCTGCCGTTGTGGGCCAACGACCACGCCGCCGGGCCCAGGGCCTGCACAGCGGCGTGGCGCAGGTGGGCCCCCTGGTCGGCCACCAGCGAGGTGATGGGCAGCACCAGGGCGCCGGCCGGGTCGTCGGCGCCGACGAACACCTCGACCACCGAGGCCTCGGCCCGCTCCTGGGCGTGCACGACCAGCCGGGGGCAGGCCAGCACGCCGCCACCGGTGACCAGGTGGACGATCACCAAGGGCTCGGCCACCACCTTGCCCCGGGGGATGACCACCGCGAGGGGACTGGCCACAAAGGCGTCGTGCAGGTCGGTGAGCGCGTCGTGCGGCGGGTCGACAGCGGCGAGCCCCTCCGCGCTGGCCTCCTCGACGACCAGGCCGTCACCCTCGGCGTGGACCAGGGCGCCGTCCACGGTGTAGACCAGCCCCGAGCGCTCGGACAGGGCGTCGATCAGGGCTGCGGCCAGCCCGGTGAGGGACGGCCGACCCGTCGGCGGCGTGGCGGCCGGGTGGTAGTCGGCCAGGTCGAGCTTGTCGATGGGGCTGTACCGCCACACCTCCTGGGCCGAGGTGGGCAGCGAGGCCGCAGCCAGCCGCTCGGCCGCCGCCACCCGTCTCTCGACCAGCCATGCCG
This sequence comes from Acidimicrobiales bacterium, assembly GCA_038199465.1. GTDB lineage: Bacteria > Actinomycetota > Acidimicrobiia > Acidimicrobiales > JAUJNH01 > JAUJNH01. Next base: position 4,808 of record JBBPYZ010000018.1, read on the forward strand.
GGCCGCCGAGTGACCGCGCCGCATCGACGGAGAAGGGGGCAGCCACAACCGAGCAACCCTAATAAACCCTACGGCCATAGTGGAAATGCCGTACCCCACCGCACGGCGACCCGCCGAACTGCCGGGAGTTCGTATCGCTGAGCGCACCACTACTCCCGGCAGAACCGGACGTCAGAGGGTGAAGTAGCCCTCGGCCACGGAGGCGACGGCGCCGCCGACCCGCAGGACCTCGCCGGCGTGGACCTCGATCCGGCACGGTCGGCCGATCTGGTCGCCCTGGTGGATCGTGAGGTCGGGCTCGAACGCCCACCGTTGGCGGGCCAGGCGGCCGAACGGGCCGGCGGCCGAGCCGGTGCCGGGGTCCTCGGCGATCCCGAGCCCGGGGCAGAACACCCGGGCGTGCAGGGTGCGGTCGTCCAGGCGGCGCACCGCGGCGACCGAGGCGGTGCGGTGACGGCGCTGTAGGGCGGCGATCGCCGTCAGGTCAGGGTCCAGCCCGGCCAGGGGCGCCTCGGTGGGCACCAGCAGGTGGCGGATGCCGCCCGCCTCGGCCACCACCGCGGCCTCGGCCCCCGCCAGCCCCAGGGCGGCGACCGCCGGCGCCGGGTCCACCTCATCGAAGCTGGGCTCGGGCGCCTCCATCGTCGCGCCCCGTTCTGTGGCCTCGACCGCCACCGTGGCCCCCGAGGTGCGCTGGGTCCAGCAGCCCGCCCCCAGAACCCAGGCGGTGCCCAGGGTGGGGTGGCCGGCGAAGGCCAGCTCGGCGCCCGGGGTGAAGATCCGCACCTCGTACTCGCCATCGGCCACCACCACCGGGAAGGCGGTCTCCGACAGGTTGACCTCACGGGCCAGGGCGGCCATGACGGGCGGGGGCACCGGGTCGAGGACCACGCACAGGGCGTTGCCGGCCAGCGGCCGGTCAGTGAACACGTCGACGATCCGGTAGGCGAAGCGCACGGGCCCAGGTTGCCCTACCTCACCGGCCTCAGCGCCGGCGCCGCTTCCAGAACTGCCACCGGGGCGGGTTCTCGGCGGCAACCCGCTGGCGCTCCCGCTCGGCCCGAACCTCGGCCACGATGATCGGGCCGGCTGAGTTGATGATGTCCTCGGCCTGGTCGAGCAGGGTGCCGATGTCGGCGCTCTGGGGCTCGTCGGGGGTGGCCGGCGACACCAGGGTGCCTCGCTGGAAGGCCACGTCACCCACCCGCCGCTCGAAGCGCGGGCAGATCTCGGGACACCGCCACGGCGCCTCGGGCGCCAGGTCCAGGCTGCAGACCCGGGCCGTGTCGCCGCTGGCGTAGGTCCGGCTCTGAAAGTGCTTGCACTCCTCCCGCATCGGCACCCCCTGAGTCTGCCAGTGCCCCGCCCCCTCCGTGGCACAGGCGGCCCCGCCCCGGGTAGCTCGCCGACCCCCCGGGGAACAGCACAGCCATGGCTGAGCCCGACGAAGAGCTGGAACTGGTCCTACCCGAAGCCGAGGAGCCCACAGAGGAGGGCTTCCTCGACAAGCTGCGGGGCGGCGGCGTGGACACCGAGGACCCCATGATCGTGGGCGACGCCGGCCCCAACGACATCCCCCCGGGCACCGACAGCGACGCCCTCGCCGATCCCCTCCTGGTGACCACCGACGAACCCGTCGACCACCTCGAGGTCTGACACCCCCTCTCTCGAGGAGGCTGACGCTGGAACCGCTCAGCGGCAGCCCCCTCGCTGAGCAAGGAGCGAGTTAACTGTCTGAGCGACGCTCGGGGAGGGGGCTGCCGCCGCCGCGAGGGCCGGACCCGTCAGCCGACGGCCCCTTCCATCTGGAGCTCGATGAGGCGGCTCCACTCGACGGCGTACTCCATGGGGAGGGTGCGGGTGACGGGCTCGATGAAGCCGTTGACGATCATCGAGGTGGCCTGCTGCTCGGAGAGGCCCCGGCTCATCAGGTAGA
>JBBPYZ010000019.1:0-2258 GCA_038199465.1 Acidimicrobiales bacterium
CCCGGCAACCGCGGGGTCGACTACGCCACCGCGCCTGGAGAGGCTGTCGTCGCCCCGGCCGACGGCCTGGTCACCTTCGCCGGCCCTGTGGCCGGCACCCTCCACGTGGTGGTGCTCCACGCCGACGGCATCCGCACCTCGCTATCGTTCCTTGCCGGCGTGCTGGTCTCCCGGGGCCAGCAGGTGGGGAGGGGCGAGCGGGTCGGCTGGGCCGGCTCGACGGTGCACTTCGGAGCGAGGAGAGGCGACGTCTATCTCGATCCGGGGTCGCTCCTCTCGAGCGCAGGGTCGGACACTGCGGCCAGGTCGGTGCTCGTCCCCGACGGCCCTGCACGCCCTCTCGGGGCTGAGGAGGAGGCCGACGGGCTGCGCCGGCTCACAGCCGAGCTCCCCGGCCGCTCCGCGGTGGCTGCGGCCGTCGGCCTGGCCCGGGTCGCGACCGCGGCCGCGGCCCGTTCGGCCGCGGAGCTGGATTCGCTGGCCCTGGCCGCGGTCGCCTCCGGCGCGCCTCCGGCGCTCGCCGTGCTGGCCGCGGCGGCGGCCGCCCTGGCTGCTCAGGGCCCCTGTACCCCGGCCGGTACGGCGCCGCCTCGCCGGCCCGGCGGCCGACGGACCCTCGTCCTGGTCGGCGGCCTCGGATCATCGAGCGCCGACGCCGCGGTGTTCGACCTCGACGTCGCCGCCCTCGGCTATCCCCCCGCCGACGTCCTGCGCTTCTCCTACCGGGGCGGCACCGCCGCCGAGGTGGCCTACGAGGGGGACGACACCCTGGACGGCATCACCGCGCCCGCCGCCCGCCTGGGCCAGCTCCTGGCCCGGGAGGCGGCGGCCCATCCCGATCGCCCCCTCGACGTGGTGGCCCACAGCATGGGCGGTCTGGTGGCCCGGGCCGCTCTGGCCTCGCCCGGGGTCCCCGCCCCGGCCACCCTGGTGACCCTGGCCACCCCGCACGGCGGCGCCGACCTGGCCGCCCTGGCCCGGATGTCGACGATGACCGCCACCGGACGCCTGTTCTCGGTGGGCCTGCCCGCCGTCGGTGGCCCGTCCCCCGCCTCCCGGTCGGTCGCCGACCTGGCCACGGGCTCCGCCGTCCTGGCCCGGCTCGATGCCTCCGCCGCTCCGGGGCCACCCACCCGGGTGGCGGCCGTCGGCAGCCGCACCGACCTGGTCGTGCCGCCGCCCCGCGCCCGCTGGGCCGGCGTCCCAAGCACCACCGTCGACGTCCCCGACGCCGGAGTCCGGGCCCACGACGCCCTGCCCGGCTCGGCGGCCGCCACCCGTGAGGTGGCCTTGGCCGTAGGCGGCGCCCCGCCCACCTGCCGGTCGCCGGCCGACGCCGTGGCCGACGCCGCCGTCGGCCTCGCCGTGCAGGCCGGCACACTCAGCCTGGGAGCGGTCACCCTCGTCGGCTCGGGCATCGCCCTGCCCGTCGGTCCCCTTCCCGTTCCCGCCGCCGGGCCGTGACGGGTAGCCTCGTAGCGGTTGGCCAGCCGCCTGACGACTCGCCGCACCACTTCCGTTCCATCCACATCCAGCAGCCACCGGCACCCCACGGTCGCGCCTTCGGGCGTGCCCCGCCGGTGGTGAAGTCAACCGAGGGAGAAACGAGTTCAACCATGGCCGTCGTCACGATGAAGCCGCTGCTCGAGGCAGGGGTCCACTTCGGGCACCAGACCCGTCGCTGGAATCCGAAGATGAAGCGCTTCATCTTCGGGGAGCGCAACGGGATCTACATCATCGACCTGAAGCAGACGCTCGAGCGCACCGCCACCGCCTATGAGTTCGTGCGCGACCTCGTGGCCGGTGGGGGCACGATCCTGTTCATCGGCACCAAGAAGCAGACCCAGGACCCGGTCGCCAACTCGGCCATGGCCTGTGGCATGCCCTACATCAACGAGCGCTGGCTCGGCGGGATGCTCACGAACTACACCACGATCCTGACCCGGGTGCAGAAGCTGCGCGAGCTCGATCGGATGCAGCAGGCCGGCGACTTCGAGGCCATGCCGAAGAAGGAGGCCCTCATGAAGTCGCGTGAGCTGGAGAAGCTGCAGCGCAACCTCGGGGGCATCAAGGGCATGAGCCGCCAGCCCGACGCGGTCTTCATCATCGACACCAAAAAGGAGCACATCGCCGTCACCGAGGCGAACAAGCTCAACATCCCGATCGTGGCGGTGGTCGACACCAACTGCGACCCCGACCTGATCCAGTACGTGATCCCGGGCAACGACGACGCCATCCGGGCCGGGAACCTGCTGTGC
>JBBPYZ010000020.1:0-5069 GCA_038199465.1 Acidimicrobiales bacterium
AGGCCATCCGTCCGGCCGGCGAGACGTTCCGCCGGCCCGACGAGGTCGGCCGCGAGGTGGGCCCCGACGAGGCGGCGCTGTACGACCTGATCTGGAAGCGCACCGTGGCCTCCCAGATGGCCGACGCCACCGGCAGCACCGTCAGCGTGCGGCTGGCTGCGGTCACCGCCGAGGCCACGCCCCGCACCACCGAGTGGGCCTCCTCGGGCCGCACCATCACCTTTCCCGGCTACATGCGGGCCTACGTCGAGGGCTCGGACGACCCCGAGGCCAAGCTGGAGGACCGTCAGGTCATCCTGCCCCCGCTGGGCCAGGGCCAGGATGTGACCGCGGCGTCGATCGAGGCCAACGGGCACGTCACCCAGCCCCCGGCCCGCTACACCGAGGCCAGCCTGGTGGCCAAGCTCGAGGAGCTGGGAGTGGGTCGCCCCTCCACCTACGCCTCGATCCTGGAGACCATCCAGTACCGCGACTACGTGTGGAAGAAGGGCAGCGCCCTCGTCCCCACCTGGACCGCCTTCGCCGTGGTCACCCTGATGGAGCGGCACTTCCCCCACCTGGTCGACTACTCCTTCACCGCCAAGCTGGAGGACGACCTCGACGCCATCGCCTCCAAGGGGGCCGAGCGGGTGCCGTGGCTCACCGAGTTCTACTTCGGCTCCAAGGGTGGAGCCGAGGCCCGGCCCGGGCTGAAGGAGCTGGTGTCCAGCCGGCTCAGCGACATCGACCCCCGGGCCGTCAACTCGATCGCCGTGGGCGACGGCATCGTGGTCCGGGTGGGCCGCTACGGCCCGTACCTCGAGCGCGAGGCCACCAGCGAGCGGGCCTCGCTGCCCACCGACATCGCCCCCGACGAGCTGACCACCGAGCGGGCCCAGGAGCTGCTGGCCCTCGGCAACCGTGAGGACGAGCCCCTCGGCGTCGATCCCGAGACCGGGCTCGACGTGTACGTGAAGACGGGCCGCTTCGGCGCCTACGTGCAGCTGGGCGAGCAGCCCGAGGAGATAGAGGGGAACACCAAGGCGGCCAAGGCGGCCCAGGTCAAGCCCAAGCGGGCGTCGCTGTTCAAGAGCATGCACCCCGACCACGTCACCCTCGAGCAGGCCCGCCAGCTCCTGTCCCTGCCCCGGGTGCTCGGGGTCGACGCCACCACCGGCGAGGAGATCACGGCTCAGAACGGCCGGTTCGGGCCGTACCTGAAGCGGGGGGCCGACAGCCGGTCACTGGCCTCGGAGGAGCAGCTGCTCACCATCGGCCTCGACGAGGCCCTGGTCGTCTACGCCAAGCCGAAGTACGGCAAGGGCAGCCGCACCGCCACCCCGCCGCTTCGCGAGATCGGCCCCGACCCTGCCAGCAAGGCTCTGATCGTGGTGAAGGAGGGCCAGTACGGCACCTACATCACCGACGGCGAGACCAACGTCACGGTCAAGGAGGGATGGGAGACCCTCAGCCTCGAGCAGGCCGGGCATCTGCTGGCCGAGAAGCGGGCCGCCGGGCCGTCGAAGAAGCGCCCGGCCAAGCGTCGGAAGCCCTAGCCTCCCCATCTGTGGTCGATCCGGCGCGCCTCGCCGAGCGGAAGGGGGCCGACGGCGCGGCCACCGACGCCCCCACCGAGGACCTCCCGAGTGTCGGGCGCCCCGCCGAGGTCGAAGACGGCGACGCCGAGCGGGGCTCGATCACCCGCCTGTTCGGGTCCCGCCTCTACTTCCGGCTGTGGCTGGCCCAGGTCGCCTCCAGCCTGGGCGACTGGATCGGCTTCGTGGCCATCACCGCCCTCAGCAACCGCATCGCCGGCACCAACGGCGTGGCCCTGGTGCTGTCGGCCCGGCTGGTCCCGGGCTTCTTCCTGGGCTCGGTCGGGGGCCTGCTGGCCGACCGCCTCGACCGCAAGAAGGTCATGGTGTTCTGTGACATCGGGAGGGCCGTGGTCGTCGGCCTGCTCCCGTTCGTGCACAACCTGCCGATGCTGTTCCTGGCCAACCTGGTCCTCGAGGCGCTGACCCTGCTGTGGAGCCCGGCCAAGGAGGCCACCGTCCCCAACCTGGTGAGCGAGGAGCAGCTGCCGCAGGTCAACTCCCTCGGCCTGGCCGCCGCCTACGGCACCTTCCCCCTGGGCGCCGGCCTGTTCACCGGCCTGGCCGCCGTCGCCGCCTACCTGGGCCGCTTCGACGCCCTGTCGGTGCTGAAGGTGAACCAGGAGAACCTGGCCATCTGGACCGACACCCTCACCTTCCTGACGTCGGCCCTGCTCATCTCCACCCTGGCCATCCCTAGGCGGGACCGCCCGACCCGCACCGGCAAGGTCGACCTCGGCCAGGGCCTGCGCGACGTGCGCGAGGGGTGGCGCTTCATCGGCCACAACGCCGTGGTGCGCTCGGTCATGGTGGCGCTGTCGTGCGGGCTGGTGGGCGGGGGCATGGTGGTGCCGCTCGGCCCCGGGTTCGCCCGCGACGTGCTGGGCGGCGGCCCCCGGGCCTTTGGCGCCCTGATCACCGCCATGGGCGTCGGCGTGGCCGTCGGGGTCATCGGGGTCAGCGCCGTGCAGAAGCGACTGCGGCCCGAGCGGGTGTTCGTCCAGGCCGTGCTGCTGGCCGGCGGGGGCCTGATCGCCGCCGCCAGCATGTCGGCCCTCACGCCGGCGCTGCTGTTCGTCGGCCTCCTCGGGGTCGGGGCCGGCGCCGTCTACGTCTTCGGGTTCTCGCTGATCCAGCTGCACACCGAGGACGACCTGCGGGGCCGCATCTTCTCGGCCCTGTACGCCGCCGTGCGGCTGTGCCTGCTCCTGTCCTTCGTCCTGGGCCCGCTGCTGGCCGGCCTCCTCGACCGCCTGTCCGACGCCCTGTTCGACCGCCAGGTGGGCATCGCCGGGTGGGAGGTGTCGCTGGCCGGCACCCGCCTCACGCTGTGGCTGGCCGGGGCCATCATCGTGGCCGCCGGCCTGATGGCCGGCCGCTCGCTGCGGGCTGACGCCCGCCGCCCGTGAGGGGCCGCTTCCTGGCCCTGGAGGGCAGCGAGGCCACGGGAAAGACCACCCAGGCCCGCCTGCTGGCCGATCGGCTGGGGGCGCTCCTCACCCGGGAGCCGGGCGGCACCGACGTGGGCGAGCGGGTGCGGACCCTGGTCCTGGACCCGGCCCTCACCGTCTCGCCCCGCACCGAGGCGCTGCTGATGGCGGCGGCCCGGGCCCAGCACGTGGCCCAGGTCATAGAGCCGGCGCTGGCCGCAGGCCGCAGCGTGGTCACCGACCGCTTCACCGCCTCGTCCCTGGCCTACCAGGGGGTGGGCCGGGGCCTCGACCTGGCCGAGGTGGCGGCCCTCTCCGCCTTTGCCACCGCCGGCCTGCAGCCCGATCTGGTCGTGCTCCTCGAGCTGCCCCTCGACGTGGCCGCGGCTCGTCTGGGCGCCACGCCCGACCGCCTCGAGCGCGAAGGCGCCCCCTTCCACGCCCGGGTGGCCGCCGGCTTCCGCCAGCTCGCCGCTGCCGACCCGCAGCGGTGGGTGGTCGACCCCGCCACGGGCTCGATCGACGAGGTGGCGGCCAGGGTCTGGGCCGCGGTCGACCGCCTGCGGTGAAGCTGACCGCCGACCCCGTCGAGGCATTGTTCGCCGGTGTGCCGGGGCAGGAGCGGGCCGTGGCCGAGCTGGTGACCGCCGCCGGCCACCCCTCGCACGCCTACCTGCTGGCCGGCCCGCCGGGCACCGGCGGCCTCGAGGCGGCGGCCGCTTTCGCCGCCGCCCTGGTGGGCGGGGCCGAGGACCCCGACGTGGCCCGCCGGGCCCTCGCCTTTGCCCACCCCGACGTGCGCCTGTACGAGCGGGAGGGGGCGTCATTGACGATCGGCGACGCCCGGGACATCACCCGGCTGGCCCACCGGGCCCCGGTCGAGGCCGACCGCATGGTCATCGTGGTGCGTGACCTGCACCTGGTGCGCGACAGCGGGCCGGCGCTGCTGAAGACCATCGAGGAGCCGCCGCCGGGCATCCACTTCGTCCTGCTGGCCGACCTGGTGCCCCCCGAGCTGGTGACCGTGGCCAGCCGGTGCGTGGTCATCGACCTCGACCCGCTGGCCGAGGAGGCCATCGTCGCCGTCCTGGTGGCCGAGGGCGTGGCGCCCGAAGCGGCCGCGGCCGCGGCGGGCGCCGCGGGAGGCCGGCTCGACCGGGCCCGGCTGCTGGCCGGCGACGTCGGCTTCGCCTCCCGCCAGGCCTTCTGGCGCAGCCTGCCGGAGGCCCTCGACGGCACCGGGGCCACCGTGTCCACCCTGGTCGACGAGCTGCAGCTGCAGGTGGCCTCGATCTTGGAGCCGCTGGCCGTGCGCCACGCCGCCGAGCTGGCCGAACTCGACCGGCTCGACGAGATCGCCGGCCGCAAGCGGGGCCGCAAGGAGGTGGACGACCGCCACAAGCGGGAGGTGCGCCGGGTGCGAACCGACGAGCTGCAGGCCGGCCTGGCCACCCTGGCCGGCGCCTACCGCGACCGCCTCGCCGCCGGGCGGGCCGGCACCGAGTGCTTCTCTGCCATCCGCGACGCGGCGGAGCACCTCGTCCGCAACCCGAACGAGGCGCTCCTGCTCTCGGCCCTGCTGCTGCGCCTGTCCCCGCCGGCCTGAGCGGGGAGGGACCTCAGAGCGCCTCGACGCCCCGCTCGCCGGTGCGGATGCGGATCACCTGCTCCACGGCCGTGACCCACACCTTGCCGTCGCCGATCTTGCCGGTGCGGGCTGCGGCGATGACTGCCTCCAGCAGCCGGTCGACCTCGGCGTCGTCGACCAGCAGCTCGATGCGCACCTTGGGCACGAAGTCGATGGTGTACTCGGCGCCCCGGTACACCTCGGTGTGACCCCGTTGGCGGCCGAAGCCCTGCACCTCGGAGACGGTGACCCCGGTGGCGCCGGCGTCTTTCAGGGCCTGCTTGACGTCGTCGACCTTGAACGGCTTCACGATGGCTGTGATGAGGCGCATCAGCCCTTCCTCCCCATGCTCCCGAGCTCGGTCAGGTTGTAGCCGGTTTCGGCGTGTTCGGTGGTGTCGAGGCCCACGGCCTCGTCGTCGGGCGTCACCCGAAGGCC
>JBBPYZ010000021.1:0-7492 GCA_038199465.1 Acidimicrobiales bacterium
CAGCTTGCCGTCCTCAAGCACCCAGAAGTAACTGATGTCGCCGTCGGGCCCGCCGGTGACCACGTACTGCATCCGGGCTGTGGTGCCCGGGCGCTCCGGCTGGTCCTCGGCCAGCTTGCGCTGCAGGTCCATGTACTCCTGCGACAAGAACTTCGCCATCGCTCCCCCTCTGGTGGTGTGCCCGCCGATCCTAGATACCAGTGAACAGGTCGGACTCCGGCAGCTCGGTGGCGACGGTGCTGGCGGCCAGCACCCAGTCGTCGTGGGGGTGGACGGTGCGGGCCACGTCCCACGGCAGGCCGAACCAGAACGGGCTGGTGGGGTCGACCTGGGTGGCGTGGGCCAGCAGGGCGTCGCGACGCACGTCCTCGAACCCGTGGATGGGCACCGACGTGGTGATCAAGTCGTCCTGGCTGGCCCGCTCCAGCCACTCCGGGCTGTAGGGCGATTCGAGGCCGAGCTCGAGGAACTTCTCATGCAGGCCCAGGATCCGGGCCCGGGACCACACCGACCAGTACACCTTGGCCACCGGCCAGGGCGGTCCCGCCTCGGGGTGCTGAGCGGGATCGGCGGCGGCGGTGACGGCCGCCATGGTCACCTCGTGGACCTGGAGGTGGTCGGGGTGGGGGTAGACCTTCTGGTCGTCGCCGTAGGTCAGCACCACCTGGGGCCGGGCCCGGCGCAGGATGGCCACCAGGCGGCCGACGGCCTCCTCCAGCGGGGCGTTGGCGAAGTTGTCGGCCCGGGCGTTGGCCTCGGTCTCGGGCATCCCCGAGTCGCGGTAGCCCAGCATCACCGTCTCGTGGTAGCCGATGATGCGGGCCGCCTCGGCCAGCTCCTCGAGCCGCACCTCGTGCAGCCGCTCGGCCACCTCGGGCCGCTCCATGGCCGGGTTCAGGATGGAGCCCTCCTCGCCGCCCGTGCAGCACACCAGCACGCAGTGCACCCCGGCCGCGGCGTAGCGGGCCACCGTCCCCGCTCCCTTCGACGACTCGTCGTCGGGGTGGGCGTGGACGGCGAGGAGGCAGCGGCGCATGGCGGCGAGTCTCCCTCAGGCGTGGATGCTGCCGAGCCGGCGGCCGGCTAGGAAGGCCGGCTAGGAAGGCGGAGTGCAGCCGGTCACCACCAGGGAGCTGAACCGGTGGACGCTGGCCCGCCAGCACCTGCTCGACCGGGTGCAGCTCAGCCCGGCGGCGGCGATCGAGCACCTGGCCGGCATGCAGGCCCAGAACCCGAGCGCCCCCTACGTCGGCCTGTGGTCACGCCTGGTCGGGTTCCGGGTGGTCGACCTGGAGGATGCCCTGCGGTCCCGGTCGGTGGTGAAGACCACGGTGATGCGGGGCACCCTCCACCTGGTTGCCGCCAGCCGGCTGGCCGCCTACCGGCAGGCCACCGGCAGCGGCTACTACGACGGCACCCTTCGCCTGCTGGACGGCCTCGGCATCGATCTCGACGCCATCCGGGACCGGGTCGTCGTCCAGGTCACCGAGCGGCCGAGGTCGCGCTCCGAGGTGTTCCGGCTGGTGGCCGAGCAGGTGCCCGAGCCCCACCCGGCCTGGCTTACCGACCGGCCCAGCGCCATCGCCGCCCTCTCGGTCACCACCGACCTGGTGAACGCCGCCGGTGACGCCCTGTTCGGCACCGTCGGCAAGAGCCGCTACGAGGTCCTGCGCACGCTCCCGGCCGACCCGACCGATGCCGCCCGCCGGGTGGCCTCGGGCTACCTGGCCGCCTACGGGCCGGCCACCCCCGCCGACCTGGCCTCGTGGTCGGGCCGGCCGGCCCGCGACTTCGCCAAGGCGCTGGCCGGCCTCGACCTGGTGCGCTTCAGGTCCGGGGACGGGCGGACCCTGGTCGACCTGGCGGACAGCCCCAGGCCGACCGCCGACACCCCGGCCCCCGTCCGCTTCCTCCCCGTGTGGGACAGCCTGCTTTTGGCCCACGCCCGGCGAGAGCGGATGCTGACCGACGACCACCGCAGGCTGGTGATCGCCAAGAACGGCGACGTCGCCCCCACGTTCCTGGTCGACGGCTTCGTGGCCGGCACCTGGAGCGTGCCTCCCCGGACCGCTCCGGCGAGGATGACCCTGAGCCCGCTGGTGCGCCTCACCGCCCCTCAGAAGCGGGCCGTCGCCGCCGAGGGCCGACTCCTCTTGGCCTGGCTGCGCCCCGACGGGGCCAAGGCGCCCGTCGTCTGGGCCTGAGCCCTACCCCGCGGCACCGTCCCCGGGCAGGGTGAAGCGGGCGACGGCCTCGACGTGGCTGGTGTGGGGGAACAGGTCGAGGACCCGCACCCGCTCCAGGACGTAGCCCCGGGCCAGGAGGAGGCCGGTGTCGCGGCCCAGGGCGGCCGGGTCGCAGCTGACAAGCACCAGGGTGGGGGCGCCGGCGGCGGCCAGGGCGTCGGCGGCCCCGGGCCCGAGGCCGGTGCGGGCCGGGTCGGCCACGATGGCGGCCGGCTGGTCATCGGTCGTCCATGCGGTCACGTCGCCCTCCAGCACCTCGGCGTCGAAGCCCTTCAGGTTGTGGAGGGCGTCTTCCACCGCGGCCCGGCCCGACTCGACGAGCTCGAGGCGGATCCCCGGGTGGCGCTCGGCCAGGACGGCGCCGACCACCCCGACCCCGGCGTAGGCGTCGACCAGCAGCCCGCCGTCGTCGAGGTCGCGGCCCAGGGCGTTGTCGACGGCATCGACCAGCAGCTCGGCGGCGGCTGGACCCGACTGGAAGAACGACCGGGCCGACACCCGGAACCGCCGGCCGTGGACCACCTCGGTGATGGCCCCGTTGCGGTGCCCCAGGGCATGGGAGGGGATGACCTTGGCCCCGGCCGGCACCTTGACCCCGGCGCTCACGCGGGGCGCGGGGACGCACACCACGTGTCCCGTGGCCAGGGACGCCCGGATCAGCACCTCCTTGGCGCCGGGGAAGCGGCCCTCGGCCAGCACCTGCTGCACAGCGGGGGAGGCGATGACGCATCCGGGGGTGGCGACGTGGTCGTGCCCGCCCCGCCGCCGCAGCCCGGGCACCCCCGCCGGGTCGACCATGGCCCGTACCGTGGTGCGGTAGCCGTCGGCCGGCACGCCGTGGACGGCTTCGAGCACGGGCGGTTCGGGGATCCGGCCGATGCGGCGCAGGGCGTCGACCACGATGGCCCGCTTCACCTCACGCTGGCCGGCCAGGGTGGCGTGCTGCAGGTCGCAGCCCCCGCACCCGGCGAAGAAGTGGGCACAGGGCGGCACCGTGCGGTGCGGTGCGGCGTCGATCACCTCGACGGCATTGGCCCGCAGGAAGTCGGCCTTGGTCGCCACCACCTCGGCCACCACCCGCTCCCCGGGCAGCGCCCCACCCACGAACACCACCCGCCCGTCCTCAGCCCGAGCCAGCGCGTCGCCGCCCGCGGCCACGCCCGTGGTGGTCAGCGTGAGCAGAGCGCCGGGTTCCATAGGGCGCACAACGCTACAAGGGCGGCGCAGGCGCCCTACCCGCGCACGTCCTCGTCTCCCACCTCGGCGACGTCCTCGTCATCGGCGGGATCCAGGCTGGCCTCGTGATCCTCGTCGGCCAGTGCCGCGTCTTCCAGGCGCTTCTTCTTCTTGGCCTTCTTGCGTGCGGCGCCGCTGGCGTCGAGGATGCGCTCGAGGGAGCGCTCCAGGTCCTCGGCTGAGGCCACGTCGGCCAGGGCGATGCGGATGGAGGCCAGCTCACGGGCCAGGTACTCGGTGTCCTGTTGGGTCCGCCTGGCCGCGTCGCGGTCGCTCTCGAGCTGGGCCCGGTCTCGATCCTCCTGCCGGTTCTGGGCCAGCAGGATCAGGGGTGCGGCGTAGCTCGCCTGGGTGGAGAAGGCCAGGTTCAGCAGGATGAACGGGTACGGATCGAACTTGAACGCCTTCAGGGCGACGACGTTGAAGGTGATCCACAGGATGACCAGAACCGTCTGGATGATGAGGAAGCGAGCCGTTCCCAGGTTGCGGGCCACGGCCTCGGCCAACCGGCCGAAGGTGTCCCCTCCGCCGGGGACCTGCGGCCGGCGTCGCTCACTCGCGGCCGGGGTGGCCAGGCGCTGGGCCGGGTCGCGGCGGGGCACCTGGAGGCCTCCTTCGGTTCGAGCCGGCGCTCATCGCCGCCGCCACCCGACGGGCAGGATGCGGTCGAGGACGTCGTCGACGGTGACGGCCCCGAGGAGGCGCCCGGCCCGGTCGACCACCGGGAGGGCCACCCCGTCGTAGGCGGCGAGGCGGCGGGCCACCTCGCCCTCGGGAGCCTCGGGCGCCACCGGCTCAGGGGCCTCGTCGTCCAGCACCCGGCCGATGGGCTCGCCGGGCGGCACCCGCAGGAGCCGCTGGAAGCCGACCATGCCGAGGTAGCGGCCGGTGGGCGCCTCGGTCGGGGGCTCGGTGACGAACACGTTGCAGGCCAGGACCTGGGCCAGGTCGAAGGCCCGGAGGCGGGCCAGCGCCTCACCCACGGTGACGTCGGGGCGCAGGATGAGAGGCTCCGGGTTCATGAGGCCGCCGGCCGAGCGGGAGTCATAGGACAGGAGGCGGCGCAGGTCGTCGGCCTGCTCCTCGTCGTCCATCGCCTCCAGCACCTCCTCCCGGTCGCCCTCGGCCATCTCGGCCAGCAGGTCGGCGGCGTCGTCGGCCTCCATCTCGCCCAGGACGATGGCCACCCGCTCGACCCCGAGGTCCTGGATGAGCCGCACCTGCTCGTCCTCGGGCAGCTCCTCCAGCAGGTCGGCCAGCTCGGGGTCCTCCATGGCCTCGGCCAGCAGGCGGCGCTGGGCCAGCGGCAGCCGCACCACCCGGGCCGCCACCTCGGAGGGGTGAAGGTCGCGCAGCGCCGCCACCTGCCGGTCGACCTGGCGGCCGGTGTCGAACAGAGCCGGCATCTCCTTCCACGTCACCGTGCGACCCACCCGGCGGCGCCGCAGCACCCCGGGCGCCACCAGGGCCACGTCCTGCACCTGCCAGGCCCGGGTCCCGAGGGGGGTCGGGATGATCGACAGGTCGCCCACCACCTCACCCTCGATCTCCCTGCCGATGATGTCGGCCCGGGCCAGCAGCTCGCCATCACGCTGGTGGAACACCCGGTGGTCGACGCTGCCCTGCACCAGGCGCACACCGCCGGCGTCGATCTCGGCCACCTTGTTGCCGTTCACGAAGATGCGGCGGCGCCCTGGCGTGCCCACCACGAAGCCGATGACGGGCGGGGGGTCCCCCGGCGTCGAGGGGACGATCACCACGTCCTCGACCCGCCCGATCACCGCACCGTCGCCGTCGAGCAGCGACAGGCGCTGCAGGCGGCTGAGGTACGCCGTCGTGGTCGGGTGGGTGGCGGTCACGCCGTGGAGCATGCCACCCGGGCGGGGGAGGTCGGGTCAGCCGTGGGCGATGGTTCCTCCGTACCGGTTGGCAACCCTTCAGGTCAATCCATCAGGTCAGGACCTTTGCGACCGATCTGAACCAGAGGAGAGGGAGGGGATGCTGATGAGATCGAGGCAGAGCGGGTCGATGGGAGGGACCGGCGGCGTTGGCATCGGGCCCGGGTGCGGCTGCCGCTGCGCCTCATCGACACCGAGGGCGACTTCCGGGTGCTCGTCGGCGAGACGGTCGACCTCAGCGTCGGCGGGGTGAAGGTCCTGGTCGACGGCCCCCCTGACCGGTGCCCTGCGGGCCACCGTCCAGCTCGAGCTCGCCGAGGGCCCGGTCCTGCTGTGCGAAGCCAAGGTGGCGGGTGGCGGCGCCGTGGAGGCGGGCTGGGAGTACCGCCTGGCCTTCGCCGACCTGGATGTCCAGGAGGAGGAAGCCCTCGAGCAGGTCGTCCTCCGGGCTAGCTGATCCGCCAGTCGCCCGGCAGGGTGGCCTGCGCCCCGGGGGCACCGACCCGGTGCTCGAGGTGGTCGAGGCCAGACAGCACGGCCCAGGCGAGCCAGGCCAGGAGCCGGGCGGCCGCCGGCTCGCTCGACTCCCTGGGTCGGAATCGGTCGAGGAGGCCTGGCTGGGGGAAGGCGACGACGGCGACGGGGTCGTCGGCCGCCAGGCCGGCGAGCAGCTTGGCCTCGCCCACCGCGGTGGCGAAGCCGCCGAGCACGTCGACCAGGCCCCGCTCGGCGGCGTCAGCCCCGGTCCAGACCCGGCCCCGGGCGGCGGTGTCGACCGCTTCGGCCGACAGGCCCCGGCCCTCGGCCACCCGAGCCGAGAAGGTGGCGTAGACCTTGTCGAGCGAGGTGTCGAGCTTGGCCCGCTGGGCCGGGGTGAAGGGGGACTGGGTGCCGTACATGTCGGCGTTCGGGTTCGACTGCAGCACCTCGGTGGCCAGCCGGAGCCGACGGCGCAGGCCGGCGGTGACGAACTTGCCGCTGAACACCCCGATCGAGCCGGTGATGGTGCCGGGGAGGGCCACGATGCGGTCGGCACCCATGGCCACGTAGTAGCCGCCGCTGGCCGCCACCGAGCCCATGGAGGCGACGACCGGGCGGCCGGCCGCCCGGGCCACCGACGCCTCGCGCCAGATGGCCTCGGAGGCGCCGACCGCTCCCCCGGGGCTGTCGACCCGCAGCACGATGGCCTTCACCTTCGGGTCGGCGACGGCGTCGCGGATGGCCGCGGTGGCGGTGTCGGAGCCGGTGCCGGGCCCCGGCGGCAGGCCCGGCTTCACCCCGTTGCGGCCGGGGGCGATGGCCCCCTGGACCTGGATGACGGCCACCCGGGGCAGCTTCTTGAGGTTCTTCGGGCGGGCCCGCCGGGCGAAGCGGGCCAGATAGAGGAGGGGGGCCTCGGCGCCCCGGGCCTCGGCGTACACCTCGTCACGAAAGGCGAGGGCGTCGACCAGGCCGGCCGACGCCGCCTCCTCGGCCTCGAAGGGGCCCTGGTCGGCCAGCGCCCGCACCTGGGCGGGTGACAGGCCGCGGCCCTCGGCGATCCCGGCCACCAGCTGCTCCACCTGGCTGTGGAGCAGTCGCTCGGTGGCCTCGCGGTGCGGGTCGGTGAACCCGGTCTCGGTGAAGACGTTGACGGCGTTCTTGTACTCGTGGCGCTGGGCGAAGTCGGGCTCCAGTCCGATCCACGGCAGGGTGTCGCCGAGGAAGCTGGCCGTGGCCGAGACGCCGACCAGGCCCACGGTGCCCGCCGGCTGCAGCAGCACCCGGTCGAAGGCCGACGCCAGGTAGAGCGACCCGTTGCCCGGGAAGGTCTCGGCCCAGGCGGTGGCCCGCTTGCCGGCAGCCCGGAAGGCCAGGACGGCGTCACGCAGCTCCTGCAGCACGGCCAGGGGGACCAGGGTGGGCTGGACCCGGGCCAGCAGCCCGCTGACCCGGTCGTCGCAGCTGGCCCGGTCGAGGGCGGCCACGGTCTGGCGGAGGGTGAGCGGCTTTTGGAACCCGGCGGCGAGCAGCTGCAGCGGCGACTGGCTGAAGGTCTCGGGCGGCGGTGTGGTCCAGTCGACCTCGAGCACGGTGCCGGGCAGCACCCCCTTGTGCCGGACCAGCTCGAGC
>JBBPYZ010000022.1:0-20140 GCA_038199465.1 Acidimicrobiales bacterium
GGAGCGCGCGAAAAGACCTGAACAGTTACGACAAGACATCCTCTCCCGACTGTAGGGTCTGGCCACCGGCGGAAGATCGAGGTACAGCCGATGAAACTCCATCGTTTGGGTCTGGGTGTAGTGGCGAGCCTTCTCTTGGTGGGGGCGCTGGAGGGGGCGTCCTCGGGGGGCTCGACGCCAGCTCCACCAGAGCCGATCCTACTTGGACGGTCCTCCCCTGGTCGGCCCGCGCCTACGCTGGCTGGCGGCCAGGTTGCTCGATCGCAAGCCGTCCTGGAGAGGGTCGATGACAGTGAAGTCTCCCGGCTGCTTGCAAGCAACCCGCACAAAATCGGCCGGATGGCGCCAGTGTCCAACTCAGCGACCGGGGAAGTGACCGGTGCCGCGTTCGACGTAGTGTTCGACCGCCCGACCGCCTTTACCGGGTTTCTCCCAGGAGCGCATCGAGCGCCCGACAAGATGCCGCAGGAGATCCGACGCATGAACTCCATGTTCATCATCGTAGATCTCAAGTCCGAATCGATTGTGGTCGCCAACGCGGCGCCCGGCTCCGACATCGTCTCATCGGTGCCCGTTGAGGGGGCCTCAACAGGAAGTCGCGACGGTGACTAGACCGACCCGCCGAGGAACCTTGGTTGCGTTTGTTGCCGCACTGGTCTTGTTCGTCTTGGCGAGCCCGGCATACGCTGACCCAGACGACTCGAAAATCTGGCATGCATCCAACTATACCTTCCTCGGTATAGGAGGCGACTTGTGGTGGAACTATGATGCTAATAGTACAGCCTTCGATCCGAACAGCGACTTCGGCAATGCATCACTTCATGCGGACTGGCCACTGACTCAGTTCTTCTGGCACAATGCTGGCTACTACAATGTCACAAGCAAGCTCTGTGACAGTAGCCATAGTTTCACTGACTATTGTCAGGGCGGAGGTAACGGTCATCATCTTAGAGCCAACGATGGGTCCGGCTGGTTCTGGGCTGATCCCTACGGCGGGGGCGGCAACAAGAACGGTAACCCCTGTAACGCCTGGGACATTCACTACGTTCCGTATTCGGGCCGGAGCTTGTATGGCTCGGCCTTCTATAACACGTCGTGGGGTTTCTGGATGCCGACCTCAACTCATTATGATTACAACGACGGCAGCGGTTGTTCGGGCTACACCACCTTTGGGTACTCCGACCAAGCTGAACGAAACTTGGAAAACGCCGAACTTCAAGCCGGAATGCAACCATATCAGCCAGGGCAGTCTTGGTACAACTACGAGCCCTATCGGGTAGAATACCATGTTCATGCCGATGGGCACTACGAATACCACATATGGGAAAACTACAACTACACCGTGCCAGTCTACGTCGACTTCTAGTCTATGGAGTCGCAGTTGTTCTGGTGCTAGGCGGAGCACTTGTAATTCGTGCCCGTTTCTCTAGTTATTCAACCCGGCCGCGCATTGCCATCGACGATCTTACCGATCGGAGTGCCGTAGGTCTGATGGTTTCGGACGGTCACGCGGACAGGCGATTCACCTTCACTCTGCCCGAGGGGGCCCGTCAAGGCCGGCACGGCCGCTGGCTCATTGCCGACCTTCACCTGAAATTGTCCTTGCGCCAACTTCACGAAGATCGGCCCGAGGGGCTCAATGGTAACCCACTAGTAGATGTCACGGTTGCGATTCAGGACTCGTTCGTGATAAATGCTCTGCTTGGCCCCAATCCTGATGGTTCCGCGCATCTCGAGGCGATCGATCTGGTTCATGGGCACCAAGCTGTCGATTACAAGGATCTGTCGTCGATCGATCTAAGTGTTGCGAACTACTTTCAGCAAATTGGGGTTAGGGGCGGACGAAATGAGTTCAGGGTCATAATAAACAGTGCTTCCGCTGCGGGAGGCTTCGAGGTTGTAGATGCGGTTCTGTCGCCTGCCACAGCGATTCTGTCGAGCCGGAGCGGCCCAGAGCCTATTCATGTAAGAGGCCAGCGACACATAGATGCGGCTGCAGGTGTGCCTGTGCCTGTGCGCTTTACCGTGGAGGGTGACGATGCACGTCGCGACCTGCCGGTTGAAGTCAAAGCGATCCCGACTGATCCCGACATAGAAGTTGTCAACCCTGCAGTGCTTGCCCCCGAGCAAGGTGGCAAGCGTGCGGGCGAGGCAACTGTGATTGTGCGGTCCCCCGGCCGACATCGGCTAGTCATTGCCGCTCATAGTTCTTTCAATGATCCATACTTACCCGTCGACATCACCGTTCGGTAGGGCCATGTTGTTCGTTCAACGTGACCCGCACCACGCTCGGCAACCCCTCATCCGACCGCTGCGATCAGCCAAGTGACTGGTGAACGGAGCACCGGCGTCGTCGACGACGACGCCGTGCCGGCTACGCGGCTCAGCGGTCGTCGGCGTCGTGCTCGGCTTCCTCCCGCGCGGTGTGGGCCCTCGACAAGGGTATCTAAACGCCCCGGCGCTCCACCGCCTCCGCTGGCTTCCGGCGTCAGCGCTCCAGCTCGTCGATGTCGCCGTCGCCCCAGCTACTCGCGGACCTCAACCCCACGCCAACGCCTTCTGCACCCAGCTCCCACGGAAGGCCCGGTCCAAGGCCAGATAGGCCGCCTGGAGGGGTCTCAGCGATCGTGGCCCGCTCGCCGTAGTCGACGAACACCTTGCCCCCTCGCGGCGGCCGGTCCTCCACGATCCCCACGCCAGGGTCCTCGTCCTCTTCCCTCCCATTCAACGGCGAACTCCGGCATCGGCGAACGATACACATCCCACGTCATCGCCACCGGAACCTGCCCGACACCGCCCCTGGAGGCGGCGCCCACACGGGTCCCAGCATCCTCCGGGCACCGATCAGAAGCCGGACGCGTTCAGGATCGTGCACCAATCCTCGTCATAGGCCTAACAGAACTGGTGGCCGTCACCGCGCAGAACTCGTGGCCACCACCGCGCGGTTCCCACGGCCGCCACCGCGCAGATCCTGCTGGCCCTTGACAGCGGCGGAATCCCGTCGGCATCGGGGCCCGTCCCAGCGCGAGGCCAGCAGCGCGCTCCGCACGCCCACCGCGATCTGGTCGAGGCGGTCACCGACCGCAAACCATCTGCAGGTCCCGCTCGTCGTGCTCGTCGGAGTCGGCTCCGTGCAACCCGTGAGCTGCCTTCTACTCGGCCTTCGGTAAGCATCGGTTTCGGCCGACAGCGTCAGACGCACCTCGTTCACTGTGACGAGCAAGGCGACGCCGTCTCGCTCATAGCCACGGATCAGGTTGCGGGTATCGGAACGTTTCTCGGTCTGGTGGAACCCGACGTCCTCCAGGGCTGCCCGGGAGTCCTGGGCGAGGTCCGAGCGTGCCGCAGCGTCGAGGTGGTCGAGGTCGACCATCGAGGTCGACCATCCGCTCCACCAAGTACTGGAACGTGGTCGACGGAGCGATGGCCCCACAGCCGCTCGGGATGGTAGCAGGTCTCCTACGCCAGGAAACTCCTGGGAGGACCTGCTCGGCGAGCTCGGGTGGCGTCGAGGGCGTCACGTGCCTCTTCGGCGGTGGCGTATCACATGTCGTCTCCGTTCCCCAAGCAAGCGGATAGGGCGAGCCCGAAGCAAGCGGACAGGGCCAGGACGGCGATCAGCCAGCCCGAGCGCCTTCTCAACCGCCTGCCTTGCGGTTGATCCAGTGCAGGATGCCCCCGCCCGCGTCGATGATGTTCTCGACGGCCTCGGGCGAGGTATCGGCCGTCCTGTGGGCGATGTCGGCGCCCGCCTGGCCGGCGTTGGTGTCCATCTGGCCGGCCAGTGTGCGTGCTGCTTCGATGTCCATCCCGGTCAATGACATCGGCATCTCCTTGCTTGGTGTCGTTCCGGGTGGCGGTCACCCGCTCGTGCCCGCGACCATACGACGACTATGTCCGGCGGGGGAATGGGGAGTACTCCCCAGTCGTGCTCAGTCGACTCTGGTCGTGGGGCCGAACCCGCCAGGTCAGATCAGCAGCGCACGGGGGGGCAGCTCAGGTCGAGGCGGGCAAACCAGGTGAGACGGCCCACCGCCACTTCCAACGGTGTGGCGTATCATCGACGACCAGCCGTCCAGCGTGCCCTCCGCGCGGCCACTCGGCCACTGATGCGCTTGTCGGGCCTCGCTGTACGCCTCCCCGGCCAGGAACACCGGGTCCTCGATCCGAGAGAACGGCCCGTCGACCGCATCGACGGTCTCCGGCCCAGAAGCATGCGGGGGCCGCACGGCGAGGATCGTCGACGTCACCCGAACAGTGCCGCCAGCAGCAACCTCAACGCCAGGGCCGGGGCGGCGGCGGCGGCGGCGAGACGGTAGGGACTGATGAGGGCTGGCGGGGTTGTCTCACGGGAACATCTCGGGGCGGGCAGCGGCCAGAGCCGGCGGCGGCTCCGGGCGAGACAGTTCGGTCCAGGTCGACGACACCCACCGGCCATCCGCGTCGACGTCGTAGAGGTAGATGCCGATGTCGCCCGAATAGACCCAGACTCGGTCGACCCCGTCGTCCCAGAGGACATACGTGGTGTGCCTCATCGAGAACAGCTCTTCCGAGCGGAACACCTCGCTCCCATCCTGAGCGCGCACCAGGACCTGCCAGTCGGGGGGCCGGGCCCGCCGGCCTCGAGCAGACCGCCGAGCCGGTTCAGCACCACCGCTCCCAGGGCCGGCAGGCCCCTTGGCCCAGCCCAGCCGCTTCCTACCGTTGCTGGCGACAGTAGTTTTCGCGGGATGCTCGGTGAGCACCGGCGGACGATGGCCGTGGGGCGGTCACCTGGGACCTGTCCGAGACCAACGACATCGCCGCCCTCGCCTGGCCCGACGACCGGCCGACGGCCTTCGGTCTCGACAACGGGACAGACCTCCGTGCGGCTCCCCGACGGCCAGGTATTCGAGGGCGCGACCCAACCCATGGCGGTCGGCGGGCCCGTCCCTTCGATCGACTCCGCAAGTCCTTCAACAACGAGCGGCGTGCGGGTGGCGTTCTTGCTGAGCTGGGACCCCCTTGACCACCGTCACAAGCACGACTGGGGGGTTTCCCCTATTCCCCCGCCGGCATAGTCGTCGTACCCTGCGAAGGCGGGGCACCGACGCCTCGCACTTCTCATGGGAGGACAGATATGCGCAAGTTCCTAGTGGCGATGGTCGTCGCGAGTTTGCTCCTCGTGGCCCAGGGAACGCCTGCCTCGGCGGATCATTTTAGAGCACATTTTATAGCGCAGAATAGGCCAATCACCATTCTAACGCTAAGCCCCGTCGGATCCACGGGTTGTGAGATGCGCTTCCAGCACGGAAACTACGCCGGCGTCGCCTACGCCAAGCTCGCCGTGGTGCCCGGCACTTGCGCCTTCGGCACCCGGGTCCGAGTCGTGTATAGCAACAACGGCGTGCTCACGAACGCTCCCTGGGCCTACTACGCCCCCTGGAACCCGAAGGCTTGGGCGCAGTCAACAGGCCCGCTGTACATGCCCATCGTCGGCAGCGTCCTCCAGCATTGCGTGAGCACGGGAACGAGGACAACGTGCTCCGACGAATACAGATACGCAGCGGTGTGAGCGGCTCCCTGGGATGAGCCACCTACGGTGAGCGGTGGCCGGCAGTCCGACGGCGATCGACGTGACCGCTATAGGGGCCGAGGCGGCCGGCCACCGCATTCACCTCCGATCGCTCGACCGCCCGCGGGGGCGCTCGCCGTGCTCGGGTGCTGCTGTTCTGCGCCGGCTACCTCGACGGCGGGTTCCTCGGGAGCGGAGCGTCGAGTAGGGCCTCTGACCCGTCGGGAGCCAGCTTCCGGGCTGGCCACCTTCTCCGACATCGCCCGCCTGGTCGAGCAAGGCAACCCCATCGACGCGTTCCAGAGAGATCCGGCCAGTTACTCCTCCGATGTGGCCAGCACGGTGTTCAACGCCTCGGCCACCGCCTTCTTCATCGCCCCAAACCTTACTGGGGCCGGCGACCGGCTCGGCGACGGTCGTACTGCAGGTTCGCCGCGCTCCCTCGTGCCTTCCGCGGAGGGTCCTCACGTCGTCTCCGGACCGGATGGCCGCGTGGCGAGCACTCGGTTCAACGCACCCACCAGCTCGTCGTCGTGTCGCGTGGCGATCGCGTCGAACGTCCCGTTCTTCCGCCTGATGACAACGAGCTTGGTCCCGAAGGGCTTGGCCCATGAGCCACCGAGCATGGCAAGCTCCGAACTCTTGTACCTCCGGGGCGTGACGACCTCGAGCATTTGGCGCTGGCCGGGTGTCAAGGCCATGTCCTGGGGTTTCGCCCCGAAGGCGGAGTCGAGGTCGCCGAGCGGCACGACGTCCCTGCCGACGACCAAGAGATCCTTGCTCACGAGAACCTTGTTGTACCGGCCAAAGCTGAACCCCAGCGGGTGAACGAAACTCATGCCCAAGAGGCCGACTACGAACAACCCCACATTGGTGAAGAAGCCGATGACACACAGTACGACGGATACGACTAGGATCAACAAACCGAGGGCGGTGCACCTGCTCCATTCGGTGTACTCGTACTTGCCGTCTTTCACGGGAATCCTCCCTAGATCCGGCCCAGCGGTGGGAGTATGGTACCGGTTTGTCGCCGGAACATCCCCGCACGGACTGCTCCCGGGCGGTTTGAGCGCCCGGCGCCGGTGCCGCCCTGCTGACGGCCGGAGCCGTCACCGAGCCGCGACCGTTCTGGTGGGACACCCGCGGGCTCGGGCGTCGTCGCCGTGGTGGCGTCCGCCGGCGGTTGAGCCGGGGCGCTCAGCCGGCGCGGAGGTAGGCCAATACCGCCAGCACTTGGGCCACGACCTCGAAGCTGGTGTCCTCGAGGAGACGAGCCACTCCCTGCCAGGAGGTCGCCGGTGAACATCGGCGCACCGTTGCTCGACCCCACCAGCTCCTCCTCCACCTTCCCGATCGGGAACCTCACACAGCGCCACGCTCATGAACCCAAGGATACGAAGCGGCGTGACAAACACAGAAACGTTCCCGTCTCGTCAGGCCGAGGGTACGTCGCGACTTCGCTTCGCGGCTGGAGGCGCATCGCCATCCCGTCCGGGCGGTGAGTCGATCCGGGGCGGTTCCGTCGGAAGCGGGAGCGTGGATCGGGGCTCACCTGCGGGCGGCCCGATCCCCCGGACGATGTCAGCAACGAGTCGCCACGGTCCTCGGACCCCTCCGTCGTGCAGGTCGATGCCATGGCCATCTCGAGCGACGACGAGCGGGGGGTGTCGGGCCGGCTTCAGCGTTGCCGCCCTCTTCGAGCGGGCGGGCGATGAACTGGCGCTTGCGACCACAGCTCCACCGGTGACAGTCACCGGATCAGAGGTTGGTCTGGCAGCTCGGCGGAGGAGAGGACCGCCTCCGTCGGAAGCGCCCGGGGTCAGCCAGGCGTGGGTTGTCCGGCGCTGGGTCATCGGCGGCGACTCGATCGGCCCCACGTCGATCAGAGGGGCCAGCGCTTCGGTTGTCGGTCGAGCCGTTGGTCGAGGCCAGCCGTAGCCGGAGGGGATGACGGCCAGGACGAGGAGGGGAACGAGCTCGACGAACCGTTCGAGCAGCCACCACCACCGAGAATGTCATCGAGGGCCAGAGCGCGTCCGCCAACCGGCGATGGACCCCGAAGCGCGAGACTCCCAGCGTGACACCTCGACGACGGCGGTGCACCGGCTGGCCACAAGCGGCGGGGCTGGTCGGGGGTCTGTCGGCGTTCGGACCTCTCGGCGCTGGCAACGACGATGGGGCCGGCCGAGCGGCGGGTGAGCCGCGGCCTGCGGTCGCCGCTCATGCGATCGCCGGTCCCCGCTGACAGCTCTGCGCCCACGGTCCGGCGTCAACGGCCGTGCCGGGCGAGACCTACCCAACAGGCGCGGGCGCGCCATGAGGACCGGGGTGAGCCGGGGGCGAAGGCGCCTCGGCGTCGTGGCCGTCGCTCTGGTCCTCGTGGGCGGGGCAGTCGCGACTCCACGCCTGTTCCGAGAGGGCGGCGACACCGGCGAGCCGATCGCCGCGTCCTACCCGGAGGGCCCCCTCTACCAAGGGACGACGCTCTACTACGGCGAGATGGGCGCCGACCGGGTGTCCCGCGCCGTGGGCCAGGCCGCCCCGGCGCCGTTCTTCAGCCAGCCCGGCTGTGGACCGACGGCGATCAGTCCCTACGGGGCGGGGTTCCTCGTGCTCTGCCACCTCGGCGGACGGCTGGTGGAGACGACCACCGAGGGCCATCCGGTGCGCGAGTGGCGGGCCGACGCCACCGGGCGACAGCTGATGGACCCCAACGACGGGTACGCGGACGGGCGAGGCGGCGTCTACTTCTCCGACCCCGGCCAGTTCTCCCGCGGCAGCGTCCCCGAGGGGCGGGTCATGCACCTGTCGGCCGGTGGCGAGCTGCGGAGCGTCGCCGGGCCGCTCTGGTACCCGAACGGCGTCTTCGTCGACAAGGCCCTGCGGTACGCCTACGTCTCCGAGCACCTGGCCGGACGGGTGCTGCGGTTCGAGATCGGCGCTGACGGGTCGTTGGGGCCGCCGACGACCTTCGTCGACCTGGCGGACGTCAGCCGACCGGAGCGCTACGACACGCCCTACGCCGAGACCGGCCCCGACGGTCTCGAGATCGGGCCGAACGGCGACCTCTACGTGGCCGTCTACGGCGAGGGCAGGATCCTGCGGTTCGCGGCCGACGGGTCCTACCGAGCGGCGATCGAGCTGCCGACCCGCTTCTCCACCAACATCTCCTTCGCCCCGGACGGGGGCGCGGTCACCACGGGGTCGTTCAACAACGTCGACCCCCCGTTGCGCGGGGAGCTGCGGTTCCACTCCGCCGAGACCCTCACTCGGTAGGCGATCGCAGGATCACGGTCGACCCAGCAGCTGGTCAACAGGCGCGAAGGCGTCGGTCAGCGCCGTGAACCGACCGGCGAAGGAGCGGGCGCCTTCCCGGCCGACCGCCGCGGACCCCGATGCCCAGCCGGTGACGGCGTCCGACAGGTTGCTCAGCTCGGGAAGGCGCGCTCCACCGACGAGCACGATGTTGCGCCCCGGCCCGGGCGTTCCGGAGAAGACCGCCGGCGCGGCGATCACGGCAACGTCGGCGAAGACCTCGAGGAAGGTCTGCACCTCGGCCCGAGCCAGGTCGTAGGTGCCGTAGTCGATGAGGTTCATCACGTAGATCCCGGCGGGCGACAGGCTCTGGCGCACGCTCTCGAGGAACTCCCGGGTGGTCAGGTGCCAGGGCACGGAGATGCCGGCGAACGCGTCGCCGACGACGACGTCGTAGGTGCCCGGCTCGACCGTGCGGACGCGCACTCGGGCGTCTCCGATGTCGGTGGTGATCTCCTTGCCGGGCAGGTCGGCGTCCAGCACCTCGGTGACCTCCCGGACCAGGGCCCGGTCGATCTCCAGGACCAGGTGGCCCGACGACGGGTAGACGCTGCGGAAGTACAGCGGGAGGGTGTAGCCCCCGCCGCCGATGTACAGGAAGGATGCGGGCGGCTCCCCCGGGAAGCTGGACTCGACGGCTGCGGCGATGTCCTTCGGGTAGGCGAACCTCAGCTGCCTGGGGTTGGCCACATCGGTGTGGCTCTGGCTGTAGATGTTGTTGCGGATGAGAAACGCCGAGGGTCCGGTGGCGTCGGTGTTGAGGCAGGCGTACTCGGTCTCGACCCGGCAGGGCAGCGCCGCGTCCAGCGAGGGGGCGGCGAACGCGACGAGGGCGAGCGCCACACCGCAGGCGCGGACCTTGCCGGACCACCCGAACAGGGCAACGAGCCCCCCACCCATCAGCATCGATGCCGCGCCGGCGAGAACGAGGATCTGACTGGTCCGGAAGCTGCCGACCAGGAAGAAGCCGGCGCTGAAGTTGCCCGCCAGCGCTCCCGCGGTGCCGAGCGCCGAGATCCCGCCGGCCACCGCGCCCAGGCGGCCGGAGCGCTCACCGAGCTCCTTCACGACCATCGGGCTGACCGTGCTCAGGATCAGGCTCGGCAGGAAGAAGGCGGCCAGCGACAGCCGGACGGCCGACCACGGGTTCGAGCTGTCCGCCTGGTCCCCGAGGGCCCGGATGATCAAGGGCGAGAAGGCGAGGAGGAGACCGCCGGTGAACAAGGCGGGACCGAGGCCGTGGACAGGGCGGATCCGGTCGGCCAGGCGCCCCCCGAGCCAGCTGCCGATGGAGATGCCGGCCAGCACGACTCCGATCACCGCCGAGAGCGTCTCGAGGGTGACGCCGACGTACGGCGCGATCATCCGAGTCGCCACGATCTCGGACACCAGGACGACGAACGAGGCCCAGACGACGGTCGCGGCGCCGGCCACGGCGTGCATGGACCTGGGCCGCGGCGGCACCTCCTCAGCCTCCGGAGGCTGAGGTGGCTCGTGGTCCTCAACCGGGCGCGGTGCGGTCGGCGCCCCCATCCGCCGGAAGGCTAGCGGGCGGCCTCGCGGCTGCGCCCCGTCTCGTCGGTGCAAGGTGCTGCGGCGGTGGCTGCCGGCCGGCCGGCTGCGCCCGGGGCCGGCGGTGATGGTCGTGCTGGCCGGCCTCGGCATCGGCGCGGGCAACGAGATCGTCGAGTTCTTCGCCACCGTCATCCTGGCCGAGACCAACGTCGGCGGCCACGTGAACACCGGCTGGGACCTGGTCTTCGACCTGGTCGGCGGTGTTGCCGCCGCGCTCTGGCTGTCGAGCTCGAAGGTGTCCGGAGCGCCCCCGAGATCGTGGGTCGGATACTGAAGGACAGCATGCTGTCAGAAGTAGTGATGCTAAGATGCACAGGATGCGCACGACAGTGACGCTCGACCCCGATGTGGAGCAGATCATCCGGCGGCGGATGCGGGAGCGGGGGGTGTCGTTCAAGGAGGCGCTCAACGAGGCCGTCCGAGGGGCGGCGATGGGGGCGGGGCGCACAGCCTTCCGCACCGAGGTGGCGGCGATGGGCGAGTCGAGGGTCAACCTGGATAGAGCGCTGCAGGTGGCCGCCGACCTAGAGGACGACGACCTCGTCCGCAAGCTGCGGGCTGGATCGTGAAGCTGGTCGACGCCAATGTCCTGCTCTACGCCGTCAACGCTGATGCCGTGCACCACGAGCGGGCCCGGCGGTGGATCGACGGGGCGCTCTCCGGGGAGGACACCGTCGCGTTCGCCTGGATCGCTCTGCTGGCATTCATGCGGCTGTCGACCAAGGTCGGACTGTTCCCGGCGCCGCTCACCATCCACCAGGCCATGGACCGGGTCGACGCCTGGACGGGTGCGGGCCCGGCCGTCGTCGTCGAGCCCACCGCCCAGCACGGCACGATCCTGCGTGGCCTCCTGCGCTCGGTCGGCGTCGGCGGCAACCTGGTCAG
Organism: Acidimicrobiales bacterium; assembly: GCA_038199465.1. GTDB lineage: Bacteria > Actinomycetota > Acidimicrobiia > Acidimicrobiales > JAUJNH01 > JAUJNH01. Next base: position 11,330 of record JBBPYZ010000022.1, read on the forward strand.
CGACGCCCACCTGGCCGCCCTGGCCATAGAGCACCGCTGCGGGATCCTGTCGTTCGACAACGACTTCGGCCGCTTCCCGGGTGTCGACTGGACCCTGCCGCCCGACCAGGGGTAGCGAGAGGTTTCCGTCGGGGTCGGGAGCGGGGTCGCGGCGGGGCGAGACCCGCGAGGAGCCGGGCCGGCCGGCGCGGGATCATCCTGCCTAGCATCGGCAGCATCACCCTGTCCGCCCTCCCCGTCGGCATCCCGATCGGTGTGGCCTCGGCCATCTTCACGGCCGTGGTCACCGAGGTCTACTGCCACCGCTACCTGGCTCACCGGGCCTTCCGCCTCCACCGGGCCCCGGCCTGGTGCTTTGACACCTACTTCCGGGTCATCGTCGGCACCGACCCCGAGTCGTGGGCCGCCGTGCACCGGCTGCACCACCGCCACGCCGATACCCCGCTCGATCCCCACTCACCGGTGCAGCGCCACCCCCTCGCCATCGTGGCGGGCACCCCGTACCTGTTCGCGGTGGCCAAGCGCCGCCTGCCCGCCAACCGTCCGGCCGCCTGGTGGGTCTGGGCCCTGCGGGTCCTGGTCATTGCCTTCTACGCCGTGACCTTCGGACCGCTCCAGGTGCCGGTCATGCTCACCGTCCACCTCGTCTGCTACATGGGCCTGGGCGGGCTCATCAACACCGTCGGCCACCTCTACGGGACCAAGCCCCACCCCGACCACCCTGGCTACGACTCGGCGCTGCTCTCGCTTCTCCTCCTGGGCCACGGCTACCACAACTCCCATCACGCCCACCCCGCCGCCCCCCGTACCGGGAAGCTCGACCCGGTGTGGCCCCTGCTCCGGCTGGGTGCTGCCCTCGGCCAGGTGGACCTCGGCCGGGATCCAGCCTCGGCCCGAGCACCCCGGCGCACCGCGCGACGCCCCACCTGCTGCGAGGCGTCGGTGTCGCTGGTCACCTCCGCCGGGCCGGCTGGCTGAACGACCCCGCAGGCTCCCGACGTGGCCAGGAGGTGGCCCGAGCTCGACCTAGGGCAGCTCGTCCTCGAGGCGGTCGAGCAGGGCGCCCCACCAGTGGTCCTGGTCGCCCAGGCAGGCGATGTCGAGGCGGTTGAGCTCGTGGCGCAGGCTCTGGACGGCGTCGAGGCCGATCTCGCTGTCGGAGGAGCCGAGCCGGGGTCGTCGCTCGGCGAGGGCGTCGAGGCTGGCCAGGAACAGTGCCACCGTGGAGTTGACGAAGCGGGTGTCGAAGCTCGAGCTCGGGTTGACCGTCCCGACGCTGCCGTCGGGCCGCACCACGAACCACGACGTCCCGTCATGGCCCAGGACCTCGAGGCCGGCGGGCGGCGGACCCGGATCGGTGCCGTCGCCGAGCGGCCAGAAGAAGGGGGGGAGCGTGGCGTGCACCCCATCAGGTTGGCACCGCCACGCTCCGCACCCCTAACGGGCCGGCTGGGCCCCCGCCCCGACCGGGGTCGCAGGGGGTAAGGCGTCGTCGAACTGGGTGCGGTACAGCTCGGCGTAGCGGCCGCCGGCGGCCAGGAGGTCGAGGTGGGCGCCCTCCGCGAGCACCCGACCGTCCTCGATCACCACGATCCGATCGGCGGCCCGGATCGTCGAGAGGCGGTGGGCGATCACCAGGGCGGTGCGCCCGGTGAGGGCTTCGGCCAGGGCGGCCTGGACCACCGCCTCCGAGGTGGAGTCGAGGTGGGCGGTGGCCTCGTCGAGCAGCACGACCCGGGGCCGGGCCAGCAGCAGACGGGCGATGGTCAGCCGCTGGCGCTCGCCGCCCGACAGCCGGTAGCCCCGCTCGCCGACCACCGTGCCCAGGCCGTCGGGCAGGGAGCGGACCAGGTCGGCCAGGCGGGCCTGGGCCAGTACGCCCCACAGCTCGTCGTCGGTGGCCTCGGGGCGGGCGAAGCGCAGGTTCTCCCGCACGGTGTCGTGGAACAGGTGGCCGTCCTGGGTGACCATGCTCACCGTCTGGCGCAGCGAGGCGAAGGTGAGTTCGCGCACGTCCACGCCGTTCAGCCGCACCGAGCCGGCGTCGACGTCGTACAGGCGGGGGATGAGCGAGGCGAGGGTCGACTTGCCGCCGCCGGAGGAGCCGACCAGGGCCACCAGCTGCCCCGGTTCGACCCGGAAGGACACGCCGTGCAGCACCTCGGTGCCGCCCCGCACGTCGAGGGTGGCCACCTCCTCCAGCGAGGCCAGCGACACCTTGTCGGCCGACGGGTAGGCGAAGTGCACGTCGGAGAGCTCGAGGGCCACGGGGCCGTCTGGGAGGTCCACGGCGTCGGGCCTCTCGGCGATCAGCGGCTCGAGGTCGAGGACCTCGAAGACCCGCTCGAAGCTGACCACCGCGGCCATGGCGTCGACCCGGGCGCTGGCCAGGGCGGTAAGGGGGGCGTAGAGCCGGGTCAGCCGCAGGGCCAGGGTCACCACCGTGCCCGCCTCCAGCCGGCCCCGCACCGCCATCCAGCCGCCCAGGCCGTAGACCAGGGCAAGGGCCAGCGCCGAGACCAGGCCCAGCGCGGTCAAGAAGACCATCTGGGCCATGGCGCTGCGCACCCCGATGTCGGCCACCCGCCGGGCCCGGGCCCCGAACTCGGCCACCTCGTTGTCGGGCCGGCCGAACAGCTTCACCAGCGTGGCGCCCGGAGCCGAGAACCGCTCGGTCATCTGGGTGGTCATGGCTGCGTTGTGGTCGGCCGACTCACGCTCCATCGAGGCCAGGCGCGACCCCATCCGGCGGGCCGGCAGCACGAACACGGGCAACAGGATCAGGGCCAGCACGGTGATGGGCCACGACAGCCGCAGCATCACCCCGAGGGTGAGGAGGAGGGCGATCAGGTTGCCGACGACGCCGGAGAGCGTCCAGGTGAAGGCCCGCTGGGCCCCGATCACGTCGTTGTTCAGCCGGCTGACCAGGGCACCCGTGCGGGTGCGGGTGAAGAACGCCACCGGCATCCGCTGCACGTGGCCGAACACCGCCCGGCGCAGGTCGAGGATGAGGCCCTCGCCGATCCGCGACGACAGCCACCGGCCGGCCACCCCGACGCCGGCGTCGACGACGGCGAGCACGGCGATGACCACGGCCAGCCCGATGATCCGGCGCTCATCGTTCCCATCGGAGGCCCGCTCGATGATGGCGTCGACCACCCGGCCGGCCAGCACCGGCGTGGCAACGGTGAGCGTGGCGCCGATGACGCTCAGGACCAGGAAGCCGATCAGGTCGCGTCGGTGGGGGCGGGCAAAGGCGAGGACCCGGCGCAGGGTGGCCCGGCTCGGTGTCCGCCGGGGCTGGCCACCCTGCATGGCGCTCTCCAGCGCCATCCAGTTGTTGAAGCCCATGTCCATCTCGTCACTCCCTCAAGCTCGCCGACCCTCGTTGCCGAACGGACCGTAGTAGTTGAAGTGCCCTTGAGGTCAAGGGGTTTGCAGGATCCACCTCGGGCCCGGCCCCAGCTGCCCCGCCCGGTCGTCGGGATTGGCCAGCTGGCACACCTTGAGGGACAGGCAGCCGCAGCCGATGCAGCCGGTCAGGCGGTCGCGCAGCCGCTCGAGCAGGGCGATCTGGGCCTCGATGCGAGGGCACCAGCTGGCCGACAGCCGCTCCCAGTCGCGTGCGGTCGGCGTGCGCCCGTCGGGCAGGGACGAAAGGGCGGCACCGACCTCCTCGAGGCTGAGGCCCACCTGCTGGGCGATGCGGATGAACGAGACCCGCCGGATGGTGTCGCGGACGTAGCGGCGCTGGCCGCCCCCGGACCGGGTGGCGTGGATGAGCCCCTGGGCCTCGTAGAAGCGCAGCGCCGAGGTGGCTACGCCCGTCCGCTCGCTGAGCGCCCCGATCGTGAGGTCCTGCTCCACGGTCGGAAGGTACCGCGCGATATGAAGCTCACTGCAGCTTCATATCGTGCAGAGGGCGACCGACCTCCGACACCAGCGCCGCTCGCTTCTGCCTAGCCTGCCCGCCCATGACCGACGCCGAGCCCATCGTCGGGGCCGCACCGCCAGCCGACGGCGCTCCCATCCTCGCCGCCCGCGGGGTCACCAAGGTGTACCGCACCGGGGCGGAGACCGTCACCGCCCTCACCGACATCGACCTCGACGTGCCCCGGGGCCAGCTCGTCAGCGTCATGGGGCCCTCCGGTTCGGGGAAGACCACGCTGTTGAACTGTCTGTCCGGGCTCGACGACATCGACGCCGGCACGATCGAGGTCGACGGCCTCGACATCACCAGGATGTCGGATGCCGCCCGCACCCGGCACCGGGCCGGGTCGATGGGCTTCATCTTCCAGGCCTTCAACCTGATCCCGGTGTTCAACGCGGTGGAGAACGTCGAGCTGCCCCTGCTCCTCGCCGGCAAGCCCGCGAAGGAGGCCCGGGCCGCAGCGGCCCAGACCCTGGAGCGGGTGGGCCTCGGCCACCGCCTCGGTCACCGCCCGCCGGAGCTGTCCGGCGGTGAGCAGCAGCGGGTGGCCGTGGCCCGGGCCCTGGCCGGCACCCCCGCCATCGTGTGGGCCGACGAGCCCACCGGCAACCTCGACTCGGAGACGGCGGGGTCGGTCATGGATTTGCTGCGCGAGCTGCATGCCGAGGGCCTGACCGTCCTGCTGGTCACCCACGACGAGACCATCGGCGCCACCGCCGAGCGCCGGGTCGAGGTGCGCGACGGCGCCATCGTCGGCGACGACCTCCTGTGAGCGCCTCAACCGAGCCGGCGAACACCGCCACCGGCACCCGGCCGACGAGCCGGGTGCGCACCACCCTCTTGGTTGCCGGGGTGGTGGTGGCCGGCGTGGTGCTGCTCAACATCCACATCGGGCTGGCCTCGGCCGGGGTGAGCCCGCTGGTGCTGGTCCTGCTCGACTCGATGCCGTTCCTCTACGTCCTGGCCCGCAAGCCGGTGCTGCGCCGCCTCGCCGTGCGCAACTCGCTGCGCCGGCCCCGTGAGACGGCACTGGTCATCCTCGGCTCGATGCTCGGCACCGCCATCATCACCGGGTCGTTCATCGTCGGCGACACCCTCGACGCCTCGATTCGGGCGGGAGCCTTCACCCGGCTCGGCCCGGTCGACGAGATCATCGGCGCCCCCAGCCCGCAGGCGCTGGCCGACCTCGACCGGTCGGTGGGCCAGCTCCCAAAGGACGTGGTCGAGGGCACCCTGCCGGTCACCACCGCCGCGGTCAGCGCGGCCCAGGGGACCGAGCGGGCCGAGCCGGCCGCCCTGCTGGTCGAGGTCGACTTCGCCCGGGCCCGCGCGCTGGGCGGCGACCCCGGGGCCACAGGCATCGAGGGAGCCACCCCGGGGCCGGGCGAGGTGGTCCTCGGGCGCGACCTGGCCCGAACCCTTGACGCCGCCGTCGGTGACCAGGTCGACGTCTTCGCCTACGGAGCGAAGACGCCGTTGCGGGTGGTCCGGGTCCTCGACCGGCGGGGTGTGGCCGGCCTCCTCGACCCGGCGGCCTCGCTCGGCGGCGGGAGCCGGGCGCCCAACCTGTTCGTCGCCCCGGGTACGGCCGAGCGCCTCTCCGCCGGGTCCGACGCCGCGCCGCCCACCTTCGTCCTCGCCGTCTCCAACCCCGGCGGGGTCCTCGACGGGGGCAAGGCGACCCCGGAGGCGCTCACCGCCCTGCGCACCGTGGTCGCCCCCGACGCCACCATCCGCCCGGTCAAGGCCGACCTGCTCAAGGCGGCGACCGAGAACGGCAAGCAGTTCACCCAGCTGTTCACCTCGATCGGGTTCTTCAGCGTCCTGGCCGGCGTGCTCCTGCTCGTCAACATCTTCACGGCGCTGGCCCAGGAGCGGAAGGTGAGCCTGGGGATGCTGCGGGCCGTCGGCCTGCGCCGGACCAGCCTGGTGGCCTCGTTCTCGCTCGAGGGCTGGATGTACGCCCTGGGCTCCGCCCTGCTCGGCACTCTCGCCGGCATCGGGGTGGGCCGGGCCATCATCCTGGTCGCCTCCGACATCTTCAGCTCGACCGGCGACGAGTTCTCCCTCGACCTGCGCTACAGCTTCGACAGCTCCAGCCTCACCGGCGGGTTCACCATCGGCTTCGTCATCTCCCTCGTCACCGTGGTCCTGTCCTCGCTGGTCATCGCCAAGCTCAACGTGATCCGGGCCATCCGCGACCTGCCGGAGCCGCCCCGCACGTCCAAGCAGCGGGTGGCGGCCCGGGTGTTCGGCGTCCTGCTCGCCCTCGTCGGCGCCGCGATCACCGCCTCGGGCATCAGCGGCCAGCAGCCCGAGACGGCCCTGGCCGGGCCTGCGGTGCTCTGCCTCGGGCTCGGGATGGCCCTGACGGTGGTGCTGCCGGCCCGCCTGGCCACCACCCTGGCCGCGGCCGCCACCATCGCCTGGGGCGTCCTGTGCTTCGGGCTGCTGCCCGACGTCTTCGAGACGGCCGAGATCACGGTGTTCGCCCTGCAGGGGGTGGTCCTGGTCGCAGCCGCCATCGCAATCCTCATCGTGAACCTCGAAACGATCGGCCGGGTCGTTCGGGTCCTGGGAGGCGGCGCCTCGGCCATGTCGCTGCGCCTGGGCCTGGCCTACCCGCTGGCCCGGCGCTTCCGCACCGGAGCCATCCTGGCCATGTACGCCATGGTTGTGTTCATCCTGACGTTCATCGTGGTGCTCAGCTCGCTCTTCTCCAGCCAGACCGACACCTTCACCCGTGACAGCGCCGGGGCCTTCCAGGTGCAGGTGCGCAGCAACGACACCAACCCGGTGCCACCCGCAGAGGTCCGGAACCTCCCAGGGGTCGAGGCGGTGAGCGAGCTGGCCGTCACCAACGTCCAGTTCGAGGTGCCGGGCTTCTCCGAGGGCTTCGAGGACTGGTCGGTGGCCGGGTTCGACCGGGTCCTGGCCGAGCGGGGCCCGCCCGGCCTCACCGACTGGGACAAGGCCCGCTTCCCGAACGAGGCCGACGTGTGGAAGGCGGTCTCGGCCGAACCCGACCAGATCATCATCCACGAGTTCGTCCTGCAGACCGGCGGCGGCGGCCCGCCCCAGGCCACACCGAAGCCGGGAAGCAAGCTGACGATGCGCGACCCCCAGAGCGGCCGCACCCGCCAGCTGACCATCGCCGCAGTGGCCGACGGCAGCTTCACCAGCTTCTACGTGCACGTGAGCCGGGCCACGCTCGACCAGGTCGTCGGCGACCGTGCCGCCTCCAACCTGCTCTTCGTGGCCACCGCCGACGAGGCGGCCAGCGAGCGGCTGGTCACCGACATCAACGCCCGGTACCTGGCCAACGGGGCCGACGCCGCCACCTTCCGCTCCCTGGTGCAGGAGGGGCTGGCCTCTCAGCTGTCGTTCTTCCGGCTCATGCAGGGCTACATCGCCCTGGGCCTGGTGGTGGGCATCGCCGGCCTCGGGGTGGTCATGGTCCGGGCCGTGCGCGAGCGGCGCCGGCAGGTCGGCGTGCTCCGCTCGCTTGGCTTCCAGGCCAGCCAGGTGCGGCGGGCCTTTTTGGCCGAGTCCGGCTTCATCGCCCTGCTCGGCGTGCTCACCGGCACCCTGCTCGCCATCACCGTGGCCTGGCGGCTGATCGGCACCGACGCCTTTGGCGACGGTCTGCCCTTCAGCCTGCCGTGGGGCCAGCTGGCCCTCGTCATCGGCCTCACCCTGGTGTTCTCGCTGCTGGCCACCGCCGCCCCCGCCCAGCAGGCCAGCCGGATCCGTCCGGCCGTGGCGCTGCGCAGCACCGACTGACGGACCCCCCCGCTTCTGCCGGGAGCAGGTGTCGCCCAGCGCACCACTTCTCCCGGCAGAACGGGGCGAGGGAGCCCGGTAGGATCGCCGGCCGGCTGCGAGCAGGAGGAGCAGACGTGGACCAAGAAGCAGCCGCGGCCACCGACGCCGCCGACCGGAGCGCCGCCGACCGGAGCGCCGCCGACCGAGTAACCACCGAAGCTGCCCGCCGCCGCACCTTCGCCATCATCAGCCATCCGGATGCGGGCAAGACCACCCTCACCGAGAAGTTCCTGCTGTACGCCGGAGCCATCGTCGAGGCCGGCCAGGTGCGCTCGCGGGGCGCCCGACGCCGGGCCACGTCCGACTACCTGGCCATGGAGCAGCAGCGGGGCATCTCGATCACCTCGACCGTCCTGCAGTTCTCCTACCGCGACACGGTGTGCAACCTGCTGGACACCCCCGGCCACCGCGACTTCTCCGAGGACACCTACCGGGTGCTGTCGGCCGCCGATGCTGCCGTCATGGTGCTCGACGCGGCCAAGGGCATCGAGCCCCAGACCCGCAAGCTGTTCGAGGTGGCCCGGGCCCGCCACCTCCCGGTGCTCACCTTCCTCAACAAGTTCGACCGGCCGGGCCGCGAGGCGCTGGAGCTGCTGGATGAGATCGAGGAGCAGATCGGCCTGCGGCCCACCCCGGTCACCTGGCCGGTGGGCATCGCCGGCGAGCTGCAGGGCGTGGTCGACCGCCGCGGCGGCGACTTCGTCCGGTTCCAGCGCACCACCGGCGGGGCCAAGGAAGCGCCCGAGGAGGTGATCAGCCCCGAGCGGGCGGCCGCCGAGGTGGGGCCGGCCTGGGCCCAGGCCCAGGAGGAGCTGGGCCTGCTCGACGCGGTGGGCGCCAACCTCGACATCGCCTCGTTCCTGGCCGGCTCGACCACCCCCCTCTTCGTGGGGTCGGCCCTCACCAACTTCGGGGTGCGGATGCTGCTTGACGGTCTGATCGACCTGGCCCCGGGGGCCACTCCCCGGCTCGATGCCGACGGCGAGCTGCGCCCGGTCGACGGCGTGTTCGCCGGCCAGGTCTTCAAGGTGCAGGCCAACATGGACCCGGCCCAC
>JBBPYZ010000023.1:0-6206 GCA_038199465.1 Acidimicrobiales bacterium
ATGATCATCGTCTCGTCCTCGCCCACCTCGGTGACGAGGTCGCCGGGGTCGAGGGTGATGCCCTCGGGCAGGCGGAGGGTGGCGCCGGTCTCGCGGCGCAGCTCGAGCGAGTCGGTGTCGGCCCGTCCATGCATCCCCTGGGAGGGGTCGAGGTCGGTGGTGACCGTGCTCTCGGGGGCGCCGGGGGCCTGGGTGGCCAGGTGCTCGGTGGGGGTGGCCAAGGCTCCTCCTAGCGGGTGCTCGGTGCGGAGCGGAACTGGACGGGGACGCGCCCGGGGGCCAGGTCCTTGCGCAGGGGATGGCCCTCCCAGTCGTCCGGCAGCAGGATGCGGGTGAGGTCGGGGTGGCCGACGAAGATGATCCCCATGAGGTCGTAGGCCTCGCGCTCCATGGCCTCGGTGCCGGGCCACAGCGCGAAGGCGGTGGGCACCCGGGTGTCGGCCTCCGGCACCTGGCAGCGCACCCGCAGGTGGCGGTGGGTGGCCAGGTCGCGCACGGTCAGGACGACCTCGAAGCGCTGGGTGCCGATGTCATCCGGCACGGTGCGGTCGCCGTTGGTGAGCTGGTCGACGGCGCACAGGTCGGCGCAGAAGGCGTAGCCGTCGGCGTGCAGCGCCCGCAGCAGGCCCAGGTAGCTGGCCACGTCGGTGTGCACCACGGTGGTCCCCCGCACCAGCACTGCGGGGAGGCCGTGGACCCTGAGCGGCTCGGGCGCCTCGACGGGCTCGACCTCGGCGTCGCTCACCGGGGCCTGCCGCCCTTGCCGGTGAGCAGCTTCACGGCGTTGTCGTCCTGGGCCCGGGCCCGAGGAGCGACCGGCGGGGCCAGCTGGAGGCCGGCGCCGGCGCCCGTGGTCTCTCGACGCTGCACGATCTCGCCGCTCTGGATCTTGGCGTGGAGGGTGATGATGGCGTGCAGCAGGGTTTCGGGGCCGGGCGGGCAGCCGGGGGCGTACACGTCGACCGGCACGATCTGGTCGACGCCCTGCACGATGGCGTAGTTGTTGAACATCCCGCCGGTGCTGGCGCACACGCCCATGGAGATGACCCACTTGGGCTCCATCATCTGGTCGTAGACCTGACGCAGGACCGGGGCCATCTTCTGGCTGACCCGGCCGGCCACGATCATCAGGTCGGCCTGGCGGGGCGAGGCCCGGAAGACCTCCATGCCGAAGCGCCCCAGGTCGTAGTTGGCGGCGCCGGTGGCCATCATCTCGATGGCGCAGCAGGCCAGCCCGAACGTGGCCGGCCACATGCTGCGGGCCCGCGACCAGTTCACCAGGTTCTCCAGGTTCCCCGTGAGGAAGTTGTGGTTCAGCTGCTCGATGCCCACGGGCCGGAGGCTAGGCCAGGCAGAGGGGTGGCAGGCGAAACGTCGGCCGGGGCCTCAGGCGGCGCGGTCGGGCCGGGTGACCTTGCGCACGGTGGTGCGGCTGGTGCGGGCCTGGCCGGCGGTCTCGGGAGCCACCGAGCGGCTGGTCTTGGAGGGCCCCCAGTCGAGGGCGCCGTTGGACAGCAGGTAGGCGAACGACACAAAGACGGCCAGGGCGAAGACCACCATCTCCACCAGCCCGAAGACGCCGAGCTGGTCGAAGATCACCGCCCACGGGTAGAGGAAGATGATCTCAATGTCGAAGATGATGAAGATCATGGCGATCAGGTAGAAGCGCACCGGGAAGCGCTCGGCCGGCTCGTGGGACGGCACGATGCCGCACTCATACGGCGCCTCCTTGGCCAACGTGGGCTTGCGCACGGCGAGCAGGCCGGGGAGGAAGGCGGCGGAGGCGGCGAAGACCATGCCGAGCGCCACCATGATGACCACGGGCAAGAAGCCGTCCACGGTCGGGGACCCTAGGCGCGGGCGGGGGCGGCGCGGGAGGAGCCGGCCGCCTTGCGGGCCATGATCTCCTTGTCGCGCTGGTGCATCGACCAGGTGGTGACCACGAAGACGACGAACCAGAAGAACGAGAACATGGCCGGCGGGAAGCGCAGCGAGCCCCGGTCACGCACCAGGACGAGCGTCTGCGGCGGCTGCGACAGGTCGGGCCGGGCCTGCTCGGTGAGGTCCTCGGCGTTCAGCTTCGGTGCCTTCTTCTGGACGGTGATGACCACCCGGTTCGCTGGCGCCCGGAACCAGCCGACCGGGTTGTACCAGGCGTCCTGCTTGAAGAAGCGGTGGTTCTTGATCCTGAACCAGACGCCGGCGTCACGGCCGCCGTGCTGGTAGGCCGCCACCTGCAGGTAGTCGCCGGCCGACCCGTAGGGCGGCTGGAACCTCGGCGGCTTCTTGGTCTCGCCCTCGGGTGGCTTGGAGGTGTCCGGGGCCAGCAGCTTGTCGGCGGTGGCGGTGGCGTCGCCCCGCACCGGGTCGCCCTGGGGCAGCTCTCGCCAGCCCCCGCTGGGCGCCTCGCCGAGCCGGTCGGGCAGCCCGTCGGTCCCTTCGCTCAGGGCGGCCCCGGGCGGGCCGATGGCGATCTCGGCCGCCTTCCACGACGGCTGGCGGCCGACCAGGCCACCGGCGTTGAAGGTCCAGAGCAGGCCGAGCATGGCGCAGAAGCCGGAGAGCCCGGCGACGGCGATCAGGAAGCCGAGACGGGCGCCCACGTTGGTGCTGGTGATCAGGAAGACGCTGCCCGGCAGGACCGCCACCGCGAAGAGCACGATGACGATGCCGCGGATCTGGGGGTCCCAGGAGAACTCGGCCAGGAGGGAGGCGGCGCCGACGAGGGAGGTCATCGCCTACAGCGACCGCTCGTAGGCGACGATGGCGGCGATGTCCTCGGCGCTGAGGACCTCGCCGAAGTGGGGCATGCCCCCGCCGGCGTCGTGGCCGATGCCGCCCTCGCCGTAGGGCTCGCCGTACTCGGCGCTCTCCTCGATGAACTGGATCATCTCCTCCACCTTCGGGAACTGACGGACGGTGGAGCCGCCACGCAGGTTGGGGCCGTAGCGTCCGCCGCCCGAGACCTCGGGGCGGCCGAAGCTGAACCCGCGGGTGTGGCAGCGGGCGCAGTTGCCGTTGAACAGGCTCTCGCCGTCGATGATCGGCTCGCCCGCGAGGTCGAGCCTGCCCGCCTTGCGGGCCTCGCCCGCGGCGTTGGCGAGGGCCTGGGCCTTCGCCGCCTCGGGATCGATCTTCAACCCGCCGTCCTCGACGCTTGTCTCCAGGAACTGCACCAGATCGTTGATCTGCTGGTCGTTCATGGGGCCGCCGCCCTCGGTGCCCCACGCTGGCATGGGCGTGCCCGCCCGCCCGTAGACCAGGGTCTGGCGGATCTGGTCTGTGGTGTAGCGGTAGGCCACGGTGTTGATGGCCGGCGCCGCCCAGGTGACCTGCTCGGTGCGGCCCAGGAAGTCGGTGATGACGTACTTGGTGACACCGCCGCCACCGTCAGCGCCGTGGCAGGTGGCGCAGCCGAAGTGGGCGCCGTGGACCGGCGAATCGGTGGGCTGGAACAGGCTGTAGCCCCGATTCACCGCACGGCGGTCGAAGCCCTTGATGGCATTGACCTGCCGTCCGGACTCCATCACCCAGTAGGCGGGCAGGCCGACGGCGCTGACGGCGGTGAGCAGGAGGGCGACCCCGAGGGCGGCGTCGAGCTTCTTGGTCTCGAGCTGGTCGTCGTCGTAGTACGGCTTGCGGTTGGGGGCGAGCTCGATCTCCGAGCCTGGAGGGGCGCCGGCCTTCATGAGGTGGGTGATGAGGTAGCCGAGCCATCCCAGGATGAGCACGGCCCCGATGACCACCCCCACCTTCTGCTGGGAGGAGAATGCGGCGACGATCATGCGCAGTGGGGCCCTTCGATCTGCTGGCCCGTGGTGTCGGTGCCGATGGGCGGCCCGATGACGATGGTTGCGGTGTCGACCACGATGTCGCCGCCGTCGACGGTGACGGCGAAGCGGTCGAGGCCCCGCGGTGCCGGCCCACCCTTCTTCTCGCCGACCCGGTTGTACTGCGAGCCGTGGCAGGGGCACTCGAACCACTGCGAGCTGGCGCACCACGGCACCCGGCACCCGAGGTGGACGCACTTCTGATAGAGCGCCACCACCCCCTGTTCATAGCCCGACAAGACCGCCGAGTAGGAGGCGACGTTCTTGGCCTTGTCGAGAGCCGACTTCGGGTAGGGGTTGATGTAGAAGCGGCCCTCGGGGTTGTACACCGGCTTCTTGGTGTCGGTCATCTCAGCCAGGGTGGCGGACAGGGGGCCGACGGTGATCTTGGAGCCGAAGCCCCCCTTCAGGGTGGGCCACAGAAAGGCGATGCAGGCGGCCCCGAAGCCGGAGAGGGCGAAGGCGAACATCCCGCCCACGCTGCGGTTCAGGAACTGCCGGCGGGTGACACCGAAGGCGTCGGCGTCGAGCGGCTCCCGCAGGGCCACGGGCGCGGGCCGGGCCGGGGCCAGGTCGCCGCCGCGACGGGCCAGGGCCGCGGTGCGCTCGACGTCACGACCGCTGAGCCCGCCAGGATCGCCCATGGCGGGGTTGGCCTTGTCGCTCTTAGCGGTCTCACGGCTCACCGAGCCAGTAGCCCGTTCGCGATCGCGACGGGCGAAGGTGACGGCGAGGAAGGCGATGACCAGCACCGCAACCACGACGACGGCGACGACGAACAGCACGGACAGAGCCCCTTAGAGGTCGAAGATGTCGTGGACGCCCTGGCGCCACGGGAGGATGAAGTTGAAGCCTTCGCCCCGGAAGAACGAACCGATGATCACGAGCACGGCCCAGAACATCATGAAGAAGGTGAACAGGGCGATGGCGAACTTCCGGTCTTCCGGCTTCTGCGATGGATTTCGGTCGATGTAGCCGGCGACGGCCAGGCCGGCCATGCCGACCCCGGGGATGGCCACCCCGGCCACCATCGGGTGGAACATCTTCAGCAGCTCCTGCAGCCCGAGGAAGTACCAGGGGGCCTTCGACGGGTTGGGGGTGAGGTTGTAGTTGGCGGCGCCGAGCAGGGGCGCGTTCACGAAGGTGGAGAAGACGAGCAGGAACGCGGTCATGGCCAGCGAGGCGCAGAACTCGACGACCAGGAGGTGGGGCCAGACGTGCACCTTGTCGGTGGGCACCGCCTTGACGTCTTGGATCGACCCGGCCTTGACGACCGTAAGCAGGCGCTGGGTGTGCCCGGTGGCCCCCACGCTGGGCGGCGGGGCGGCGGGCCGGGTGGCCTCGGCCGTGGCCGCCGGGCGCTCGGCCGTAGCCACCGCCGAGCCGGTGTCGGTGGGCGCGGCGGCCTCGGCGCCGCCCCCCTCCTTCTTGGCCAGCGCCGCATCGCGGGCGGCCTGCGCCCGCTTCAGCAGGTGCTCGGGGATCTCACCCACGGTCTCGTCTCCTCCCCATCGACTGCACAGACACGGTCATCACAGCGGGCCTGAGATCCCGCCGTCCTTGCGGACCCGCCAGAAGTGGACGGCCATGAAGATCACGATGATGAACGGGAACATCAACACATGGAGCACGTACCATCGCAGCAGCGTCTCCGGCCCGATCTCGACGCCGCCGAGCAGCACGAAGCGGACCTGGGAACCGACCACAGGTGAGTAGCCGATCATGTTGGTGCCCACAGTCACCGCCCACAGCGCCAGCTGGTCCCAAGGCAGCAGGTACCCGGTGAACGAAAGCAGCAGGGTGAGGGTCAAAAGGATGACGCCGATGACCCAGTTGAACTCGCGTGGCGCCTTGTAGGCCCCGTGGTAGAAGACCCGGGCCATGTGCAGGAACACGCTGATCACCATCAGGTGGGCGCCCCACCGGTGCATGTTCCGCACCAGCAGCCCGAAGGTGACCGAGGTGTGGAGCGATTTGATGTCGTTCCAGGCCTGCACGTCGGTCGGTCGGTAGAAGAACATGAGGAAGATGCCGGTGACGGTGAGGATGATGAAGAGGAAGAACGACAGGCCACCGAGGCACAGCGTGTAGCTGACCTTGACGGCGTGGCGCTTCACCTTGACCGGGTGCAGGTGGTACAGCACCGAGTTCATGACCACGTAGGACCGGTTCCTCGGGCTGTCGGTGTAGCCCTTGCGGAACACCGATCCGGGCCGGAAGATCGAGTTCCAGACCTGGCCGCCCTGGACCTTGGTCCAGGTCTGGCTGAGCCGCTGCCCCGGGCTGAGGTGGGGCTTGTCTTCGAGTCGCTTGGCCATCGAACCTCAGTCTCCTAGAACCGCATGCCGTAGCCGTAGCCGTGCTTGTTGTCTCTGC
>JBBPYZ010000024.1:0-14235 GCA_038199465.1 Acidimicrobiales bacterium
CGCCACCACCTGGCAGGGCTTCATGAACCAGGCCCTCGCAGGGGTCCCGCCCACGGACTTCAACGAGCCGCCGCCGGTGAGCAGCGTCGAGGACGAGGGCCGCCGCCGCGAACGGGGCCTCATCGACCCGGGCGACCAGCGCGAGGCCATCGGCACCGACCCGGGCGGTCCCTACGAGATCGTCGGCGGCAACGTCAGGCCGACGCCGACGACCCGTCCCGTGGCCCCCACGTCAACCACGACCCCGCTGTCCACCAGCACCACCAGCGCCCGGCGCACCGGGCTCATCGGCCCGTAGTTCCGGAAGCGAGCTACGCCTTGGCCCCGGGGGTGGCGCCGCCGGGGTCGCTGTTCGGGCACTTCAGAACCTTGTCGCACGCCGTACGGCTGGGGATGGCGAAGGTGACCCCGTCGGTCTCGTAGCCGAGCGGGGCGTAGCGGCGGCTGGCCACGCCCAGCACCTTGCCGTCGGAGTTGATGAGGGGGCCGCCTTGGAATCCCTGGCCCACCGCCGCGTCGTGCATGATCCCGGCGGCTGAGATGTCGGCCACGAAGCCCTGGGTGATCGGGGTGCCGGCCCCGCCGAGGCCGCTGACGGCGAACACCCGCTCACCCAGCTTGAGGGCCGGCGCCGCAGGGGCGAAGGCGACCTTGGGCAGGCTGCCCCGGTCGATGATCAGCAGGGCCAGGTCCTTGCTCTCGTCCCAGGTCCACAACGTGGCCTTGATCTGGTTGCCGCCCTGGCGGACAACGATCCCCGGGCCCGGAGCCCGGGTGCTCGAGCGGACCGTGGCGTAGGAGGCCAGCAGGAACGACTGCTTGCTATCGCTGGCCACCACGAACGCCGAGCCCACGGACGGTGCCCCCGCCTCGTCCTGGGTCTGCACGAAGAAGGTGGAGGGGCTCACGATCTTCTGCAGGTTGGTCAGGGTGTCGCCGCCGGCCGCCGAGCGCCGCAGCGGCTCGAGCTCGCCCTGGATGGCCGCCCGGGCGTTGGTGGTCTCGTTCTCGATCGTCTTCTTGGCGTTGTCGAACTGCTCGCCGAACTGGCTGGCGAAGGCGGTGTTGAACCTGGCGTTCTCGTCGACCTTGTTCTGGTAGTAGGCGTAGAGCGCCACCCCCGAGAAGGAGCTGCCGACGGCGAAGGCCAGGATGATCATCGAGATGCCGAGCACCGTCTTCGGCACAATCCGCTCGCGCCACTCCGGGCTGTCCGCCCGCCACGCCTGCTGCTTCTCCCGCCGGTTGTCGAGCCAGGTGGGCGGTGCGCCGGCCGGGGGCTCGGGCTCCACGTCGCGGTAGGCCATAGGCGCCCGACGCTAGCCCTGCCGGCCCCGTAGCCTCCGTCACGTGGGGTGGCTGGTGCTGGCGTTCCTGGTCGTGCCGTTCCTGGAGCTGTTCGTCCTGATCCAGGTCGGCCAGGTCGTCGGGGTGTGGTGGACCATCCTCCTGGTCCTGGTCATCTCGGTGGCCGGCTCATGGCTGGTCAAGCGTGAGGGGTGGGCTGCGTGGGGGCGCATCACCAGCCGGGTGAACGCCGGCGAGGTGCCGGGACGCGAGCTGGTGGACGGCGGCCTGGTCCTCCTGGCCGGGGCGCTGCTCCTGACCCCCGGTTTCGCCACCGACGCCTTCGCTCTGGTGCTGCTCTTCCCGCCGACCCGCGCCGGGGTCCGCCAGGTGGTCCTGCGTCGGCTCGCGGCCAGAGCCGCCTTCCGGCGCCGCGGACCGGACGGTCCGGCGGGCCCCGGCGTGATCGACGTCTGACCGCCGGCGGCGGCTGGGCGGCCGGGCCGGTACCGTCGGAGCCCGATGCACCAGCTCGTGATCGTGGGCGGCGGCCGCATGGGCGAGGCGCTCCTCGGGGGCCTGCTCGCCGCCGGTCGCCCGCCCGCCGGTCTGGCTGTGGTCGAGCCGGTGCCCGGGCGCCAGCAGGTGCTCGAGGCCCGCTTCCCCGGGGTGACCGTCAGCGCCGGGCCGCTCGAGGGTGACGGCGTGGTGCTGGCCGTCAAGCCGGGCCACGCCGCCGCCGCCGCCAGCGCCGCAGGGCAGGCCGGGTGCCGCCGGCTCCTGTCGATAGCGGCCGGGGTGACCACCGCGACCCTCGAAGCCGCCCTCCCCGAGGGCACGCCGGTGGTGCGGGCCATGCCGAACACCCCGGCCCTGGTCGGGGCCGGGGCGGCGGCGGTCGCCGGCGGGCGGGCCGCCACCGAGGCCGATCTCGGGTGGGCCGAGGAGGTGCTCGGCGCCGTCGGGGTGGTGGTGCGGGTGGCCGAGCCCCTGCTCGACGCCGTCACCGGCCTGTCCGGGTCGGGACCGGCCTATGTGTTCCTGATGGTCGAGGCCCTCATCGACGCCGGCGTCCTGGTGGGCCTGCCCCGCGACGTGGCCTCCACCCTGGCGGTGCAGACCCTCCTCGGCTCGGCCCGGCTGCTGGCTGAGGGCGCCGAGGGGCCGGAGGC
Organism: Acidimicrobiales bacterium; assembly: GCA_038199465.1. Taxonomy (GTDB): domain Bacteria; phylum Actinomycetota; class Acidimicrobiia; order Acidimicrobiales; family JAUJNH01; genus JAUJNH01. Next base: position 2,460 of record JBBPYZ010000024.1, read on the forward strand.
GCTGCGGGCGGCCGTCACCTCGCCCGGGGGCACGACCGCCGCAGGGCTCGCCGTCCTCGAGGACCGGGCCGTGCGGGCCGCCTTCCTGGCCGCGGTGCAGGCGGCCACCGAGCGCAGCCAGGCCCTCGGGCGGGCCTGAGGCAACAGCACCCACTTTCCCCCCACCGTCCCCACCCCATAGCATGCGGGGCTGCGGAGAGGGGTGATACCTACATGAGCACCGAAAACGAGGCACGGTTCGTCACCGTGGCCGAGGTCGCCGATCGACTTCGGGTGTCGACGATGACCGTCTATCGGCTGATCCAGGCCGGCGATCTGCCGGCTGCCCGGATCGGCAAGAGCTACCGCCTGCGCGAGGAGGACATCGACCGCTTCCTGGCGGCCCGCTTCCACGCCACCGGCTGAAAGCCAACCGGCCGTCCACAGCCAGACGGCGGTTTCCACAGGAACTGGCCCTTGTGCTCCACAACGCCGTGGTTGAAGGCTCGCCTTCTGAGGAAGCAGCGCCGGGACGGGGGTGAGCAGCGTGGTGGTGGACGGGCAGGCGCTGGCGGCCGAGCTGAAGCGGCGACGGATCGGGAGGTCCACCTTGGCCGACCGCTGCGACCGCTGCGGCGGCACCACCTGGCTGCCCGGCGACCCCTCGACGGTGCCGGCCAGCGTGCTGGTGCTCGCCGCCATGTCCCTCACCCGGCGGTAGCGTCCGCCCGCACATGGGCCATGCCTACGACACCGTCTCGCTCCTCACCGATCTCGGGACGGCCGACGAGTTGGCGGGCGTGCTGCGGTCAGTGGTCCGCTCGATCGCCCCGCACGCCGTGGTCATCGACATCACCCACGACATCGCCCCGCACGACGTGCGGGCCGCCAGCCTCGTCCTGGTGCGGGCGGCCCAGTACCTGGCCGCCGGTGTTGTGGTGGGGGGCGTGGACCCTGGAGCGGGCACCGGGCGCCGCACCATCGCCGTCGAGGTCGGGGGCGGCACCTCCGTGCTGGTCGGGCCGGACAACGGGCTGCTCGCTCCGGCGGTGAGCCTGTGCGGAGGCGCCGACCGGGTGGTCGAGCTGCGCAGCGCCGAGCACCGGCTCCCGGCGGCCGGCGGGCCCACCTTCGCCGCCCGCGACGTGCTGGTGCCGGCCGCCGCCCACCTGTGCAACGGCGTCGACCTGAGCGAGCTGGGGCCTGCCGTCGACCCGTTCTCGCTGCTGCCGGGCATCGTGCCGCTCACCCGTCTTGAGGACGAGGTGCTGAAGGCGGAGGTGCTGTGGGTCGACCGGTTCGGCAACGCCCAGCTGAACGTCGACCCCGACGAGCTGGCCGGGTTCGGCGACCGGCTCACCGTCACCGTCGGCGACCGCACCCGCACCGGGTCGAGGGCCCCCACCTTCGCCGCCCTGGCTCCGGGCCAGCTCGGCCTGGTGGTGGACAGCTATGGCCTGGTCGCCCTGGTCGTCGACCGGGGCTCGGCGGCCGACGAGCTGGGCCTCGGGCCGGGGGCGCCGGTCGACCTCAGCGTGCCGCGGTAGCGTTGCCGGCCAGGATGCGCCCGGCCACGACCATCGTCCTCGGCCTGCTGCTGCTGGCCGTCTTCCTGGCCGCCACCATCCAGCTCGTCCTGCTCAGCTGATCAGGCGAACCAGCCGGCGACGTCGACGATCACCTGGGTCGAGCCGCTGGCGTTGTAGATCGACACCTGACCGTAGGCGCCGACCTTGGCGATGACGAGGTTGGCGATGGTCTGGCCCGGCCCGAAGTTCAGGTTGGACGTCGCCGGCCTCGCCGCACCGACGGGGTAGGCCGTGAGGTAGCCGCCGGTGGTGGGGCCGGTGGCGGTGACGTTGAGGACGACGCCGCCGACGCCGGTGGTGGGCACGCCCCCTCGGCCGGTGACGGTGAGGGTGCGGGTGGCGCCAGGGGCGAGCGCCCCGGTGCCGGCCGCGAGGCCGTCGATGGTCGGCGCCCCGGGCCGGGTGTCCAGCAGCCGGGCCGGCAACAGGGCGGTGTCCAGCAGCCGGACGGGGGTGAGCGGGCTGAAGGCGCCCGTGCTCGGGAACCAGCCGGCGATGTCGACGATGACCTGGGTCGAGCCCTGATCGTTGAAGATCGCCACCTGGCCGTTGGCGCCCACCTTGGCGATGACCGAGTTGGCGATGGTCTGGCCGGGCCCGAAGTTCAGGTTGGAGGTGCCGGATCGGGCTGACCCCGCCGGGTAGACCGTGGCCCGGTGGCCGGCAGAGCCGAGGAAGGCCCTGGAAGAGCGAGGCCTCGTCGCCGCCGTAGCCGACGTTCTCGCCGAGCCGGGTCCACGGCGTCGTCACATGGTCTGGGTCCAGGTCTGGGCGACCACGCTCGTCACGGGATCCTCTGGCCGCGACGAACAACCTGGCCCACAACCCGCTGCTCGGCCAGCAGGTCGGTCAGCGGGCCCAGCCCGTTCTGGGCCCGGTAGGTGTTGATCCGGGGACAGCCAGGTCCCCGGCGCAGCCACCGTCGGGGAGGTGCTCCCGACGGCGAGGAGCAGCAGTGCCGTGACTCCGGCAGCGGCGAGGAGGGCGAGGGTTCGGCGCATGTCCCTGCATCGGACCGGGCCTTGGACCTTGACGAGGCGGCCGGTCCTTCCTGGGCAAAGGGGCACACTCACCGCGACCAGCATGATGCGCTTCACAAGCGCACCCGGGGGCCCTAGGTTGCGCCGATGGGCCGGCGCGAGATCCCTGAGGCCACGGTGGCCCGGCTGCCGCTCTACCTGCGCTGCCTGTTCGTGGTGGCCAAGCAGGGCGTGGCCACCCTGTCCAGCGAACAGCTGGCCGAGCACGCCGGGGTCAACGCGGCCAAGGTCCGCAAGGACCTGTCCCACCTCGGTTCCTACGGCACCCGGGGGGTGGGCTACGATGTCGAGTTCCTCAGCTTCCAGATCCGGCGCGAGCTGGGCCTCACCCAGGACTGGCCAGTGGCGATCGCCGGGGCCGGGAACCTGGGTCAGGCCCTGGCCGGCTACGCCGGGTTCGGGGCCCGTGGGTTCCGCCTCATGGCGGTGTTCGACGTGGACGCGTCCAAGGTGGGCCAGCGGGTCGGGGGCGTCGAGGTCCTCCCCGCCCGAGACCTGCCACGGGTGACCGCCGAGCGGGGCGTGGCCATCGGGATCATCTGCACCCCTCCCGGGGTGGCCCAGGATGTGGCCGACGCCTTTGTCGCCGCCGGGGTCTCCAGCCTCCTCTCGTTCGCCCCCACCGTCCTCGAGGCGCCGGCGGGCGTCGCCGTGCGCTCGGTCGACCTGTCGATGGAGCTGCAGATCCTGAGCTTCCACAGCCAGCGGGTGGCGTCGCGGCTGGCGGAGGGCGTCTGATGCCGGTCGAGGGGCTCCAGTACCCCGCCAACCTCGTCCTCCAGGGCCGGCGGGTCCTGGTCGTCGGCGCCGGCGCCATCGCCGCCCGCAAGGTGGAGGGCCTCCTGGCCTGCGGGGCCGACGTGGTGGTGGTGGCGCCCGTGGTCGGCGAGGCCGTCGCCGCCCGGGCCGCCGAGGGGACCCTCCAGCTGTGCCAGCGGGCCTACCGGCCCGACGACCTCGAGGGCGTCTGGCTGGCCGTGACCGCCACCGACGACCGGGCGGTGAACCGGGCCGTCTTCTCCGACGGGGAGGCCCGCCGGATCTGGGTCAACGCCGCCGATGACCCCGCTTCCTGCTCGTTCACCCTGCCGTCGGTTGTCCGCCAGGGCCCGATCATGGTCACCGTCGCCACCGGCGGCCACAGCCCGGCCCTGGCCACGTGGCTCAGCCGCCACGTGGCCGGCGAGCTGGGCCCCGAGTACGCCCAGCTGGCCCTCCTCCTGGCCGAGGCCCGGGCCGACCTGCAGGCCGAGGGGCGCAGCACCGAGGGCCTGAATTGGCTGTCGGCCATAGACTCAGGGATGCTGGAGATGATCCGACTGGGAGATGTCGGGCGAGCAAAGGAGCGCCTGCAGGCGTGTCTGTCGTCGTAGTCGGGCTGAACCACCGCACCGTGCCCCTGCCGGTGCTGGAGCGCATGACGGTGTCTGCCTCGCGCCTGCCCAAGGCGCTGCACGACCTCCGGGGTCGCCGCCACCTGGCCGAGGCCGTGCTGCTCAGCACCTGCGCCCGCACCGAGATCTACGTCGTGGCCGAGTTGTTCCACGGTGCCCTGCAGAGCGTGCGGGACTTCCTGGCCGAGCAGTTCTTCACCGCCCCCGAGGAGTTCGGCGACCACCTGTACGACTTCTACGGTGACGCCGCCGTGCAGCACCTGTTCCGGGTGGCTTCGGGTGTCGACTCGGCCGTGCTGGGCGAGGGCGAGATCCTGGGCCAGGTGGGCCGGGCCGCCGAGATGGCCCGGGCCGAGGGCACCTGCGGCGCTGTCCTGTCGTCACTGTTCCGCCACGCCGCCCTGGTCGGCAAGCGGGCCCGCAGCGAGACGGCCATCGCCCGCGGCGTCACCTCGGTGTCCCACGCCGCGGTGGCTCTGGCCGAGCGCACCCACGGCAGCCTGGCCGACTGCAGCGTCCTGGTCCTCGGTGCCGGCGAGTCCGGCGAGACCATGGCCCAGGCCCTGAAGGAGCGCAGCGGCGCCTCCATCCTGGTGGCCAACCGCACCGCCCGGAGGGCCGCCGAGGTGGCGCACCGGGTCGGCGGGGTCCCCGTCGCCGTCGGCGACCTGGCCCAGCACCTCACCGAGGTCGACGTCCTCCTCAGCTCCACCTCGTCGGAGGAGTACGTCCTCACCGTCGAGGACCTCGAGGCCGTCCTGGCCGAGCGGGCGGGTCGGCCGCTGCTCGTCGTCGATGTCGCCGTGCCCCGCGACGTCGAGCCGGCTGCGGCCGACCTCGACGGCGTCACCCTGCTCGACATGAGCGACATCAGCGCCTTCGCCCGCCTGGGCCTCGCCGCCCGGGCCGGCGAGGTGAGCTCGGTCGGTGCCATCATCGAGGAGGAGGTGGAGCGGTACCGGGCCGCCACCGCCAGCCGCGAGATCGCCCCCCTCGTCGTCTCCCTCCACGAGCGGGCCGAGGCCGTCCGGCTGGCCGAGCTCGAGCGATTCCGGTCCCGCCTGGCCGGCCTGGCCGACAAGGACCGGGCGGCCGTCGAAGCCCTCACCCGGGGCATCGTGGCCAAGCTCCTCCACGACCCCACCGTAGGCCTGAAGGACAAGGCCGGCACCGCCCAGGGCGACCGCCTCAGCGACGCCGTGCGCACCCTCTTCGGCCTGTAGCGATCCCCTCGGACCCGAGACCGGGTCTGGCTACACTTGTGGCGATGTCGTCAGCCGAGCAGATGTCCCTGGCCGAGGTGAGGAACCACCTGTCCGAGGTGGTCGAACGCCTCGAGCGGGAGCACGGCCGGGTCGTCATCACCAAGCACGGCCGGCCCGCCGCCGTCGTGCTGAGCGTCGAGGACCTCGACTCCATGGAGGAGACGCTTGAGATCCTCAGCGCCGGCGCGCTCATGGACGATGTTCGGGCCGGGCTGACCGAAGCTGCGACCGGCGCCACGGCGGTACTGAGCAGAGCCGAGGCCCTGCAACTCATCGCCGATCGGTGACGCCCGCCGCCTTCGAGATCTCCTGGACCCCCGCGGCCCGACGAGCGCTGCCTCGGCTGCCCGAGAAGGTCGCCTCGGCCGTCGTTGAGTTCGTCTACGGTTCGCTCGCGGCCGATCCGGGTCGAGTCGGCAAGCCTTTGAAGCTTGGTCTGGAAGGGCTGCACAGCGCCCGTCGCGGCGACTACCGGGTCATCTACCGCATCGACCGCGATCGCTGGCAGGTCGAGGTGATCGCCCTGGAGCACCGCTCCGACGCGTACCGCCGCCGGTGACCGGAGTCATCCCTGCTGGCGGTCGGGGCGGGTGGCTGGTCCGGCCTCCGTCAGACTGGCCGGCGTGACCCGACCGCTGCGCATCGCCACCCGGGCGTCGCCTCTGGCCCGGTGGCAGGCGGAGCGCGTGGCGACCCTGCTGGGGGAGGCGTGCGAGCTGGTAGCCGTCGACAGCCTGGGCGACCTGGTGCAGGACCGGCCCCTCCACCAGCTCGGGGGCCAGGGGGTGTTCGTCAAGGAGGTGCAGGCCGCGGTGCTGAGCGGCGCCGCCGACCTGGCCGTGCACTCGGCCAAAGACCTGCCGTCGGGGCCGGCGCCTGACGGGCTGGTGCTGGCCTGCGTGCCGGAGCGGGCCGACGTACGCGACTGCCTGGTGGGGCTGCGGCTCGACCAGCTGGAGCCCGGTGCCACCGTCGCCACCGGCAGCGTGCGCCGACGGGCCCAGCTGAAGGCCCTGCGCCCCGACCTAGTGTTCGTCGAGTTGCGGGGGAATATGGCCACCCGCCTGGGCCAGGTGCCCCCCGATGGAGCCGTGGTCGCCGCCGCCGCCGCCCTGCAGCGGCTGGGCTGGGCCGACCGCATCGCCGAGCTGCTCGAACCTGCCGTCCTGCTGCCCCAGGTGGCCCAGGGCGCCCTGGCCGTCGAGTGCCGGGCCGACGCCCCCGAGGTGCTCGAGCGCCTGGCCCGCATCGAGGATGCCGTCGCCCGACGGTGCGTCGACGCCGAGCGCGCCTTTCTGGCCCGCCTCGGCGGCGGCTGCGACCTCCCGGTCGGGGGCCTGGCCACCGATCTTGGGGACGGCCGCCTGCGCCTCGAGGGCCTCCTGGCCGACCCGACTCCCTTCCGGGTCGTGGCGGAGGGCGACGACCCCACCGCCCTGGGCCTGGCCGTGGCCGAGGCCGTCCTCGCCGGCCTGAGCCGGTGAACCAGGCCCTGACCCCCAACCCTCCGCTTCTGCCGGGAGTACGTGTCGCCTGGCGCACCACTACTCCCGGCAGAACGGGGGGTGTGCCGTGACCGTCTACCTGGTGGGGGCGGGGCCGGGGGACCCGGGGCTCCTGACGGTGCGGGCGGCGGAGCTGTTGGCCGGGGCCGAGGTGGTGGTGCACGACCGGTTGGCCGAGGTCAGCCTGCTCGACTTGGCGCCCCCCGGGGCGGTGCGCATCGACGTGGGGAAGTCGCCGGGCGGCCCCATCGACCAGGCGGGCATCAACCGGCTGCTCGTCGAGCACGGCGCCGCCCGCCGTCACGTGGTGCGGCTGAAGGGCGGCGACCCGTTCGTCTTCGGCCGGGGGGGCGAGGAGGCGCTGGCCCTGATCGAGGCGGGCATCGCCTTCGAGGTCGTGCCCGGCATCTCCAGCGCCGTCGCCGCCCCCGCCTACGCCGGCATCCCCGTGACCCACCGGGGTCTGTCCACCAGCTTCACCGTGGTCACCGGCCACAGCCGCCACTCGGTCGACACCGCCATTGACTGGACCTCGCTGGCCCGGGCCGGCGACACCATCATCGTGCTCATGGGCGTGAGCCACCGGGCCGAGATCGCCCGCCGCCTGGTCGAGGCCGGGCGCCCGCCCGCCACGCCGGTGGCCTGTGTCCGCTGGGGCACCCGGCCCGACCAGCGCACCATTCGCACCACCCTCGCCGGCCTGGCCGAGGCCCCGCTCGAAGCCCCCGTGGCCATCGTCATCGGCGAGGTGGCGGCCCTCGACCTGGGCTGGTTCGAGCGTCGCCCCTTGTTCGGCCGCACCGTGGTGGTCACCCGGGCCCGGGCCCAGTCACCCACGCTGGTGGCCGGCCTGCGGGCCCAGGGCGCCCAGGTGCTGGAGGTCCCGACCATCGCCATCGCCGGCCCCGCCGACGGCGGCGCCGCCCTGGCCGCCGCCGTCGCCCGCCTGGGGGAGGTCGCCTGGGTGGTTCTCGCCTCGACCAACGCCGTCGACGCCCTCTTCGAGCACCTGCACGACGCGCGCCAGCTGGGCGGTGTGCAGGTGGCCGCCGTGGGCCGGACCACCGCCGACGCCCTCCTGGTCCACGGTGTCGTCGCCGACCTGGTGCCGGCCCAGGCCAACGCCGAGGCCGTCTTGGCCGCCTTCCCGCCCCCACCGGCCGGTGGCGGCCAGGTGCTGCTCCCACAGGCCGACCGGGCCCGCCCGATCCTGGCCGACGGGCTCGCCGCCCTGGGCTGGCTCGTCGATGCCGTCGAGGCCTACCGCACCGTGCCGGTCGCCGTCCCGTCGGATCTGCTCGAGCGGGCCTTGGCCGCCGACGCCATCTGCTTCACCTCGGGCTCGACGGTCGACAGCTGGGTTGCCGCCGCCGGCCCCGCCACCCCGCCCGTGGTGGCTTCCATCGGCCCGGTCACCACCGCGGCGATCCGGCGCCACGGCATGAGGGTGACCGTCGAGGCCGACGAGGCGAACGTCGCCGCCCTGGTGGCCCTGCTCGCTAACCACCTCGGAGGCGACGGGCCCGCCTCGCCGGGCCGACGGGTAGCGCACGCGCCTTGAAGCCCGCGCCACCGACAGGCGACGTGGAAGGGTGCACCATGGCCTTTGTCTCGATCACCAGGCTGCGGTTGCTTTCGCCGGAGTTCGCCGAGCCGTTCTTCCTCGATGCCGTCGACGCCGACGAGCAGGCCAGGGCAACTCTGGGAAACATGGGTGTCGAGGTGCTGGCCGAGCCGGGCGACGTCTTTTGGACCAAGACGATCTGGACCGATCGTGCGGCCATGCGTGGGTTCATGACGTCCGGCGCCCACGCCACGACCATGCCGCGCCTGCGGGGGTGGTGCGACGAGGCCCACGTCGCCCACCGGGAGCAGGACGCCGAGGAGCTTCCAACCTGGAGCGAGGCGCACCGTCGTCTGGTCAGCGAGGGCCGACGTTCAGCGGTCGAGCACCCCACGGCGGCCCACGACTCGATGGACCTGCCGTCGCCGGTGGACCCTCCGGCGTAGGCAGTCCACCTCAGGCGCCCGTCATCCCCTCCCTGGCGGTCACCCGACGAGAACCACCACCAGAAGCGCAGTGCCTCAGGTCAGTACAGGACGTCCAGGGCGTAGCGGGGGCGCGGTCCAGCGCGGCCCGGGTCTCGGCCCCGAGCCTGCCGATCGGCTCGTGGTCCAGCGCTCGCTTTGGGACGGTGAAGAGGGTGTCGCAGCTGATGACCGATGGCTCGGGCAGACCGTCCGGTGGCCCGACCTCCACCTCGGAGCGGATGCCGCGCATCGTCCGGGTGATCGGCGCGCAGGTCACGGTGGTGAGCACGTCGATCGCCGCATCCCGCGTGAGGATGCAGACCGGCCGCCGACCGGCGGGAGAACCCAGGTCAGCCCAGTAGATCTCGTTGCGGGCTACCAAGGCGGCGCCGTCTCGGCGGCCAGCCGGACGGCGGCCTGCACCAGCAGCGGGTCCGGCGGTTGCCTGCGGTAGGCCTCCTGAAGCGCACCGTCGGCGGCGGCCGCCTCGACCGCCTCCAAGACGGCCAGGGCGCCCCGTCGAAGCAGGGCGGACCGGTTGGTGGAGAGGCGGGCGGCCGACCTCGTCGAGACGTCGGACGAGCTCGTCGTCCAGCTGCACCAGGACCTCACGGCGAGCCACGAGCATATGGTAAGGCATATGTTCCGACGGAGCGGCGGCGGGCCGTAGCCTCGCTGGCATGGCCTTTCCCGAGCGGCGCATGCGGCGGCTGCGGCGCACGCCGGCCCTGCGCCGCCTCGTGGCCGAGACCCGGCTGGGGGTCGACGACCTCGTCCTGCCCGCCTTCGTGCGCCAGGGCATCGACGAGCCCCGGCCCATCGGCTCGCTGCCCGGGGTCGTACAGCACACCCGGGGGAGCCTGCGCAAGCAGGCCCGCCGCCTGGTCGACCTCGGCGTGCCCGGCCTGCTGCTGTTCGGGGTGCCAAAGGCGAAGGACCCCGAGGGCAGCCAGGCCTTCGCCCCCGACGGGATCGTGCAGGTGGCCCTGCGCGACGTGCGCGACGAGGTGGGCGACGCCCTGGTCCTCATGGCCGACCTCTGCCTCGACGAGTACACCGACTCCGGCCACTGCGGGGTCCTCGACGCCCGCGGCCAGCCCGACAACGACCGCACCCTCTAGCTGTACGGCCGGGTGGCCTCGGCCCCGGCCGAGGCCGGGGCCGCCGTCTGAGCCCCGTCCGGGATGATGGACGGGCAGGTGGCCGCCATCCGCGGGGCCCTCGACGCAGGCAGCCACGAGCAGGTGGCCATCGTGGCCTACGCGGCCAAGTACGCCTCGGCCCTCTACGGCCCCTTCCGCGACGCCGTCGACGTGCGCATCGCCGCCGGCGGCGATCGCCGGGGCTACCAGCAGGACCCCCGCAACCGCCGCGAGGCGCTCGCCGAGGTGCGCCTCGACCTCGACGAAGGCGCCGACGTGGTGATGGTGAAGCCGGCCCTCGCCTACCTCGACATCATCGCTGACGTGCGGGCCGCCGTCGACGTGCCCGTCGCCGCCTACCACGTCAGCGGCGAGTACTCGATGCTCAAGGCGGCCGCCGAACGGGGCTGGATCGACCACAATGCCGTGGCCCTCGAACACCTCACCTCGATCAAACGCGCCGGCGCCGACCTCATCTTCACCTACCTCGCCGCCGAAGCCGCCGATCTTCTGAGCTGACCTGTTGCGGTGTTGTTGCGCCGTCGGCTCGCTGGGCTCGCCGCAGCGTCGCCTCCGCTCGGCTGGGGCCTCGCATTGGCCGGCGGCTCGTGGGTTGTTGATCGGCCTCCGCTCGGGAGGCGGGTAGCGTCCGCGGATGGCTGACTACGCGCCGCCGCTCGAGGAGATCCGGTTCGTGCTCGAGCACGTGGCCGGGCTGGCCGAGCTCAGCACGCTCAACGGTTTCGAGCACGCCGATGCCGACGCCACCATGGAGGTGCTCGGCGAGTTCGGGAGGTTCGTGGTCGACAAGGTGGCGCCCACCAACCGGGTGGGTGACGAGCAGGGCAGTCGCGTGGCCGGCACCGCGGAGGACCCGACCGTGGTCACCGCCGACGGGTTCAAGGAGGCCTATGCCCAGTACGTCGAGTCGGGGTGGGGCACCGTGGCCGCCGACCCCGACTTCGGCGGCGGCGGCTTCCCCTGGGTCGTCGGCGTGGCCATGCAGGAGGTGCTGAACAGCGGCAACCTGGCCTTCGCCCTGGCCCCCCTGCTCACCCAGGGCGCCCTCGACCTGCTCCACGCCCACGGCAGCGAGGAGCAGCAGCACACCTACCTGCCCAACATGGTGAGCGGCCGGTGGACCGGCACCATGAACCTGACCGAGCCCGACGCCGGTTCCGACCTCGGCGCCCTGCGCACGCGTGCGGTGCCTGCCAGCGACGACACCTACCGGATCAGCGGCACCAAGATCTACATCACCTACGGCGAGCACGACCTGGCCGAGAACATCATCCACCTCGTGCTGGCCCGCACGCCCGACAGCCCCGCGGGCACCAGGGGCATCAGCTGCTTCATCGTCCCCAAGCACCTCGTCAAGGCCGACGGCTTGCTCGGGGAGCGCAACGGCGTGAAGGTCGTATCGGTCGAGCACAAGCTGGGCATCCGGGCCAGCCCCACCTGCGTCCTGGAGTTCGACGAGGCGGTGGGCACCCTGATCGGTGACGAGAACACCGGGATGCGCTCGATGTTCACGATGATGAACAACGCCCGCCTCAGCGTGGGCGTCGAGGGCCTCGGCCTGTGCGAGGCGGCCTACCAGCGGGCCCGCCAGCACGCCCGGGACCGCCGCCAGGGCCGGGCTCCCGGCGCCACCGGGACCGGACCCTCGGCCATCGTCGACCACGCCGATGTACGGCGCATGCTGATGACGATGCGGTCCTCGACCGAGGCGCTCCGGGCGCTTCACTACTTCGACGCCCGCCAGATCGACCTGGGCCGCCACCACCCCGACGAGGCCGAGCGGACCGCGGCCACCGAGCTGGCCGGGCTC
>JBBPYZ010000025.1:0-11163 GCA_038199465.1 Acidimicrobiales bacterium
CCTCGAACCGCTCATACAGGAACGATTCGGTGTGGTGGGCCAGGCACCAGGCCGCCATGATCGCCCCGCCCCGGCTGACGATGCCGGTGACCCGCTTCGCCGTCATGGGCACGAAGGGCAGGCGCACGCCGGCGTGGATGGTCATGTAGTCCACCCCCTGCTCGCACTGCTCCACCAGGGGGTCGCGGAAGATCTCCCAGGTGAGGTCCTCGGGGCTGCCGTTCACCTTCTCGAGGGCCTGGTAGATGGGCACGGTGCCGATGGGCACCGGGCTGTTGCGCACGATCCACTCGCGGGTGGTGTGGATGTCGGCGCCGGTGGACAGGTCCATCACGGTGTCGGCGCCCCACCGGGTCGACCAGGTGAGCTTGTCGACCTCCTCCTCGATGGAGGAGGTGACCGCCGAGTTGCCGATGTTGGCGTTGACCTTGACCAGGAAGGCCTTGCCGATGGCCATCGGCTCGGTCTCCGGGTGGTTGACGTTGGCCGGGATGATGGCCCGGCCCGCCGCCACCTCGGCCCGCACCAGCTCGGGCTCGCACTGCTCCCGGGCGGCGACGAAGGCCATCTCGGGCGTGATCTCGCCCCGGCGCGCGTAGTGCATCTGGCTGACGTTGGCCCCGGGCCGGGCCCGAAGCGGGGCCCGCCGCTCGCCCTGCCACACCGGGGCCGAACCGTCGCGCCGCGCCGCGGCCCGGCCGTCGTCGCGCCGGTCGTAGGCCCGGCCGTCGTAGGTCTCGACGTCACCCCGCCCGGCGATCCACGGCTGGCGCAGAGGACCCAGGCCGACGGTGGGGTCGGAACCCGGCCCGCTCGTGCGGTACAGGCGCACCGCCTCGCCGTTGGTCAGGTTGACCTCGGTGACCGGCACCCGCAGCCCGCCCTCCACCTCAACCCAGGCGTCCCGCCGACCTGCAGGCCGTCCGTCACCCGGTCCGTCACCCGGTCCGTCACCCGAGCCGGCAGGGCCGGCCCCGCTCGTGAGCTGCGCCATCTGAGCACTCCCTCCGCCGGCCTCGACCGGATCAGGTTCGAACGGTCGGCGCCCCGTGGCGGCACCCTCTCAGCCCGGCCGGAACGGGCTCCCGCGGTTGTCGTTGCGGGCAACGTTAGCCATCGCCCGGGGTCGGACCGTCGCCGCCTGACCCGGAGCCGGCGGGGGTGAGCGGGGGGACCTCGCCCAGGCCCCGGGCCCGGAGCCCCTCCTCGATGGCGGCGACGGTGTGCTCGAGGACGGCGACGCGCGCGTAGCGCTTGGACTCGGCCTCTATCAGGGCCCAGGGGGCGTCGGGGTGGTCGGTTCGCTCGATCATGTCCTCGATGGCGGCCAGGTAGGCGGCCCGCTTGCTGCGATTGCGCCAGTCCTCCTCGCCCAGCTTCCAGGCTTTGAGCGGGTCGACGGCCCGCCGCTCGAAGCGGGCCAGCTGCTCGTGGTCGGAGATCTGGAGCCAGTACTTGCACAGGATCGTGCCTTCGGCCACCAGGGTCCTCTCGAACTCGACGATCTCCTGGTAGGCCCGACCCCACTGCTCGTCGGTGGCGTAGCCCTCGACCCGCTCCACCAGCACCCGGCCGTACCAGCTGCGGTCGAGGACCGTCATGCCGCCCCAGCCCGGAAGGACCGGCCAGAACCGCCACAGGAAGTGGTGGCGCTTCTCTCGTGAGGAGGGGGCGGCGAACTGGGCCACCGACACGTGGCGGGGGTCGAGCGGGCCCACCAGCCGGCGGATCGCCCCGCCCTTTCCCGAGGCGTCCCAGCCCTCGAAGACGGCGCAGACCGGGGGCCCCAGCTGGCGAGCGCCGTGGAGCGTGCCGTCGGCGGCGAGGTGGCCGCCGAGGACCAGCCGCAGCTGCAGCAGCCGGCGCGACGCCGCCTCGAGCCGTTGCCCCTCCTCGTCGCGCCCGAGGCGCAGGGAGAGGTCGAGGCGGGCCAGCCGGCCCGAGCCGTGGGCCGGGAGCTCAGCGGCCGCCAAGGCGCACCCCCGGGATGCCGGCCACCACGGTGACCCGGGCGGCGGCGCCGAGGACGGAGAGGTCGTCGGGGTCCAGGCCCGGTGAGCGGACGTGGACCACGTCGCCCTTGTGCGCCCCGCTGAGGAGGGCCAGCTCGAGGCGCGCCCCTCCTTCGGGCACGGGCGACACCTCGACCACGATCGCTTCGTAGGAGCCGTCCGGCAGCGGTTGCACGCCAGGAACCCTTGCAGATCCTCGGTTTCTGCGGCCAAAGGGCCGAGAAACCCGCGGATCTGCTGGAGGATGCTTGACCTGGAGCACGAGAACCCCTTTGATTGCAAGGGAACTTCCTCAACCCACCTGGAGCTGGCGTGAACAAGGCAGAGCTGATCGACCACGTGGCCACGACCACGGGATCCGGCAAGAAGGATGCAGAGGAGGCGGTCGAGGCCGTGCTCGGCGGGATCATGACCACGATCAGGAAGGGGGAGGAGGTGCAGCTGTTCGGTTTCGGCAAGTTCTCGCCGAAGACCAACGCGGCCCGCATCGGCCGCAACCCCCGGACGAACGAGGCGCTCAAGATCGCCGCCTCGAAGGGCGTGAGGTTCGGCCCGGCGCAGGCCTTCAAGACCGCCCTCAACACCAAGTCGGCCAAGAAGGCCGGAGCCAAGAAGGCGGCACCGTCCAAGAAGGCGGCGGCACCGGCGAAGAAGGCGGCGGCCCCGGCCAAGAAGACCGCAGCGCCGGCGAGGAAGGCGGCGGCCCCGGCCAAGAAGACCGCAGCGGCGAAGAAGCGCTGACCATGGCCGAGAAGAAGTCGGCCATGAAGAAGGCGGCCAGCGCGGTGAAGAACGCCATGCCGGGCGGCAAGAAGGCCGGTCGCAAGAAGGCCCAGGAGACCGGCGACGCCGAGGCCGCTGAGGCCCTCGGGATGACGGCGCCCGAGGCGTCGGCGGCTCCGCCTGCGGCAGAGGCGCCGACCCGCACCCCGCGGAAGGCCGCGAAGGCCCCGGCTGCGGCCAAGAAGGCGGCTCCGGCGGCCAAGAAGGCCCCCACAGCGAAGAAGGCCTCCGTAGCGAAGAAGGCCCCGGCGGAGAAGAAGGCCCCGGCGGAGAAGAAGGCTCAGGCGGCCACCGATCCGTCGACCGCCAAGGCCGCCAAGGTGGCAAAGGCTTCCAAGGCGGCCCAGGTGCCGGAGGCGACCGCCGCCCAGAAGGCCACGACCAAGGCCAGCGCCAAGAAGGCTCCGGCCAAGGCGGCGGCGGCCAAGGCGGCGGCGGCCAAGCCGGCCAAGCGGGCGCCCCGCTCCTAGCGGCTACAGGTTCTCGAGCAGGCGGAAGGACTCGCCCAGCTTGGCGTCCACCACCGCCGCCCGTTCCACCAGCCTGGCCCGCTGGCGGGCGGCGAAAGCCGCTAGCTGGCCGGGATCGGCCGGATCGGTGATGCCGTGGGTGGTGAGGAACTGGCTGCGGTGCTCGAGCAGCGCCGCTACCTTCGCCTCGAGGGCGGCGTCGTCGGCCACCTCGACGTGGTTGACCTCGTCGGCCTCCCACAGCAGCAGGGCCCGGGGCCGGTGCGACGGCGTGGCCAACTCGGGGAAGAAGAGGGGATCGCGGGCGGCGACGATCCCGTCGCACACGAGCCAGCCGGCGTTGCGGTGGTCGGGGTGGAGGCGGTAGCGGCGCCACGGGTCGTGGCCGAGGACCACCTCGGGTCGGACCTCCCGGATGGCCGCCGCCACCTGGGTCCGCTGGCGCAGGCCGGCCTCGAGCTCGCCGTCGGGCCACCGCAGGAAGCGGACGCCGCCCACCGCCCCCAGGCGCAGGGCGGCGGCCTGCTGCTCGGCCTCGCGGTCGTGCACCAGCGACGCCGGGTCGGTGGCCGGGTTCCAGGTGCCCTTCGACCCGTCGGTCAGGATGAGGTGGTGCACAGCGCACCCGGCCGCGGCCCAGCGGGCCAGGGTGGCGCCGGCCTGGAACTCGACGTCGTCGGGGTGGGCGGCCACCGCCAGGGCGACGGCCGGCGTGGGGAGGTCGACCGTGATCGGAGGGATCATCGGCGGCCAGGTGCTGCGGTGGCGATGAGCGGCAGGTCGGAGGGCAGGTCGACGTCGAGGGACAGGTCGGTGCCCCGCACAACCTGCACGGCGAGCCCGCCTGCCTTCGCCTCGTCGAGGTGGCGACGGAACGAGCCGGGGCCGTAGGAGAACCCGAAGGCGGCCCCGCTGGGCAGCACCACGACGTTGGTGCCGTCGTCGCGCCCGTCGGGGACGAGCGTGACACCGCCGGGGTGGTCGAGTACGAGAGCGGTCAGCTCCGCCGGCCGGGCCAGGTCGCCGTGGGCCACCGCCACGGCCGCCACACCCTCGGCGGCGAGGCGGGCGACGCCGGCGGCCACCGCCCCGTTGAGGCCGCGGCCCGGCTCCCAGATGACCAGCGCACCCAGCTCCCGGGCCCAGCCCGCCACCTCCCGGTCGTCGCACACCACCGCCACGGGCAGCGGCGCGGCGGCGGCGATCACGCCGGCCGCCAGCCGGCGCGAGAGCACCGCCCGCTCGGGGGCGGCGAGGGCGGGGCTGAGCCGCCGCTTCGCCTCGCCGAACGCCTTCACCGGCACGAGCACCGCGGCGTCGGCCTCCACCGACGCGAGCGTAGGCCACCCCGTTCCGGCGAGGGCTACGGTCAGCCGCGATGGCGGCCGTCGCGGTGGTCGGGGCGGGAAGCTGGGGGACGGCCGTCGCCGGCCTGTGCCGCCACGGGGCTGACGACGTGGTGCTCTGGGCCCGCCGACCCGAGGTGGCCCGGGAGCTCCGGGCCGACCACACCAACGGGCGGTACCTGCCGGGCTACGTCCTGCCCGACGACGTGCGGGCCACCAGCGACCTCGAGGAGGCGGTCTCCGGCGTCGACGTGGTGGTGGTCGCCGTCCCGAGCCACGGCTTCCGGGCGGTGCTGGCCGCCGCCGCCCCCTTCGTCACCGCAGGCACGCCGGTGGTGAGCCTGGCCAAGGGGGTCGAGCAGGGCACGCTCCTGCGCATGACCGAGGTGGTCGCCCAGGTGCTGCCGGCCAGCCCGGCCGGGGTGCTCACCGGCCCCAACCTCTCCCGGGAGGTGGCCGCCGGCCAGCCGGCGGCGTCGGTGGTGGCCTTCACCGACCTCGCCCTGGCCGACCGGATGATGGCCCTGTTCGGCAACCCGATGTTCCGGGTGTACACCAATGACGACGTGATCGGCTGCGAGCTGGCCGGCGCCCTCAAGAACGTGGTGGCCATCGCTGTCGGCATGGCCCACGGGATGGGCTTCGGCGACAACACCAAGGCCAGCCTCATCACGCGGGGCCTCGCCGAGCTGTCCCGCCTGGGCGTCGCCCTCGGCGGGCGCCCGCTCACCTTCTCCGGCCTGGCCGGGATGGGCGACCTGGTGGCCACGTGCTTCAGCCCGCAGAGCCGTAACCGCACGGTGGGCGTGGCCATCGGCGCCGGCCGGACAATCGCCCAGGTAGTGGCCGACATGGACATGGTGGCCGAGGGCGTGAAGACGAGCCGGGCCGTGGTCGACCTGGCCCGGGGCGTGGGCCTGGACCTGCCCATCGCCGAGGCGGTGGTCGGCGTCTGCCACGACGGTTGGACGGCCACTGATGCCTTCCAGAGCCTTCTGGTCCGGGGCACCGGCCTCGAGCACGACGGGATCCTGTAGAAGCCCGGTCGAGGCGGTAGACCTGCGGGCCGTGGGGTGGACCGGCCGACGACGGTCCGAGGAGCCGGACCGGGGACAGCGGACGGCGCGGCTGGCCGACGACGGCTGGGTGCTGCCCTGGGGGCTGGGCCGCCAGGTCGACCACGCCAACGCCGCCTTCACCCCCCGACTGGCCGGTGAGGGCCTGGTGAACCGCACCGGCCGACGTTGGACGCTGGTCGGGCCGGCCGGGGGCCCGGCCGCCACCGTCGACCCGGCCGGCCTGGTCACCCCGCGCCTGGGCGGCTGGTCGCTTGACTGGTGGGTGGGCGCCGCCGACCGCTGGCGCCTGCCCGGCAGGGAGGCGACGGTGCGCCAGGCCCTCGTCGAATCGACCCCGGTGATCGAGACGGTGCTGCAGGTGCCGGGCGGCGAGGCCGTCCACCGCTGCTTCGGGGTCCCTGGCTTCCTCGTCGTCGAGGTGGAGAACCGGTCGCCGTCGCCCTTCGCCCTGGCGCTGGCCGTGCGCCCCTACGACCCGCTCGGGGCCACCGCGGTGCGGTCGGTGGCCGTCGTGGGCTGCGAGGTGCTGGTCGACGGGCGCACCGCCCTGGTCCTGCCCCACCGCCCTGGCCGGGTGGCCACCTCGACCGCCAGCCTGGGCGACGTGGCCGCGTTGGTTCTGGGGGGCACGGCCGGCGACGACGCGCCGCTCACCGTGTGCGCAGACGGCCTGGCCTCGGTGGCCGCCCTGGTGCCGGTGGCCCACCGGGCCACGATCCAGGTCGTACTTCCGCTCGACGGCCTGCAGGGCGTGGTGGTCGGGCTGCCGTCGGCCGCCGCCGCCGTGCGGGGCTGGCAGGCCCAGTGCCCCGGCCACGCCGGTCCGGGTATGGAGGTGCCCGACCCGGCGCTGCAACGGGCCCTCGACACAGCCCGGCGCAGCCTGCTGCTGGTCGACAGCGACGAGCCGGGGCCGGCCGAGGAGGCGGCGGTGCTGGTCGCCGCCCTGGCCCGGATGGGCCGCCATGCCGAGGCCGACCACCTGGTGCGCACCCTGTGGTCCCGCCAGCGCACCGACGGCAGCTTCGACGAGCCGGGCGGCGGCGGGGCCCCCGGCGGACCTCACCTGTGGGCCCTGGCCGAACACCTGCGGCTGCGCCCCGACCCCGGGCTAGCCCACGCCCTCGACCGGGGGCTGGCTGCCGCCGACGGCTGGCTGGCCGCCCTCGACGGCCGCGGCGCGCTGTCGCCCTCCGCCCGACGGTGGGCCGTCGCCGGCCGTCAGGCCGCCGGGCGGGCCGCGGGGGAGTCGGGCCTTCCGGTGGCCGCCGCTGCGCTCCTCGCTGGAGCGGCGAACGCCGAGGCCGATGAAGCCGATGCCGGAGAGCCGGTGCCGCCCGTTGAGGCAGGAGGCAGCGGCTGGTCCGCCGCCGCGGCTCTGGGCCTGCTGTGCGGACCGGGGGCCGCCCTACGCCCGGCCCTGCCGGCGGCCGTCGAGGGACCGGCCGGCTGGGACGTGGTGATGACGGCAGCGGCCGCCGCCTTCGAGGTGGTCGAGGGCGAGCGTGCCGGCCTGGACCGTCTGGCCTGGCTCGTCGCTTCGGGTGGAGCGACCTCGGCGTGGCCCGACCATCTCCATCCCCGAACGGGCGCAGGCAGCGACGGTCGCGGTCACAGCCCGATCGCCACCGCCGCCTTCCTCCTCCTGGTGCGGGACCTGCTCTGCATCGAGCCCGCTCCCGGGCACGTCGCCCTCCTGCCGCTCCTGCCCGACGCCTGGCGGGGGCAGCCGCTGCAGGTCACCGACGCCGTGCTCTCGGACGGGGTCCGTCTCTCGTTCGCGGTGCGCTGGCACGGTGAGCGGCCGGCCCTCCTGTGGGAGGCCAGCGCCCCCCTCCGCCTCACCGCCCCCGGCCTCGACCCCTCCTTCTCGACCAGCGAGGCCCGGGGCGAGGCCCTCCTGGGCCCCGCGGGCCTACCGTCGGGCCCGTGAGCCCGCCCTCCCACCGGTCTCGCGGCGCGGCCGCCCTCGGCCCGGTGCTGGCCGCGTTCCTGCTGGTGGTGGCCGGCTGCGGTGCCGTGGGGGGGGTCGTGCGGGGGACCGTGTCCACCATCAGGCTGCTGGACGACAAGGGCTTCGACCGGCCCCAGATTCAGCCCCGTGGCGGAGATGTCGTGCTGGTCACGGTGACCGCCAAGGACAGCGAGGACCTCGACGCTTCCGCCGTCGAGGCCGCCGGCGTGGTGTGGGGGAACCTGCCCCTGCGCATCGAGCGGCTGGAGGTGACCTCCAGGAACGGCTTCGGGGGCCGGGGGGCCTACCGGGCCGACCGGGCCGAGCTGGAGGAGCGCTTCGGGGCCCGTGACCCGACCCTCGACGAGGGGTTCGCCAGCGTCGAGCCCCGAACCGTCGCCCTCGTTCTGGGCGCGTTGGTCCTCGGCGGCCTGCTGGTGCTCGCCGGCATCGTCGTCCTCATCGTGGTGCTGGTGCGTCGCCACCGGACCCGGAACCCTCCGGGTGGGCCCCCCGGACCGCCGCCGGGCTGGGTCACGCAACCTCCGCCGCCTGGCTACCGTCCCTGACATGACGACGACCGATGCGCTGCGGTTGACCGAGTGGACGGCCTGCGGTGGCTGCGCGGCGAAGTGGGGAGCCGCCCCCCTGCGCGACCTGGTGGCCCGGCTGGCCCTTGAGGGAGGGGCCAGCGACCTTCTGGTCGGCCTGGCCCCCTTCGACGACGCGGCGGTGCTGCGCCTGACCGACGACTTAGCCCTGGTCAGCACCACCGACTTCTTCCCGCCGCTGGTCGACGACCCGTCCGACTTCGGGGCCATCGCCGCCGCCAACGCCTGCTCGGACGTGTTCGCCATGGGCGGGCGGGTGCGCCTGGCCGTCAACGTCGCTGCCTTCCCCGAGCGCCTGCCCGTGGCGGCCATCGAGGCCATCTTCAGCGCCGCCGCTGAGATCGTGGCCGAGGCCGGCGGCGTCATCGCCGGCGGGCACACCATCCGCAGCGAGGAGCCCATCTTCGGGCTGGCCGTGCAGGGCACCGTCCACCCCGACCGGGTGTGGGCCAAGGGCGGCGCCCGCCCCGGTGACGCCCTGGTCCTGTCCAAGCCCCTGGGTACCGGGATCGTCCTGGCCGGCGGCGAGGAACCCGATCGCCAGGCGGCCATCGGCTGGATGCGCAAGCTGAACCGGGCCGCCGCCGAGCGCCTGGCCGAGGTCGACGGCGGCGCCGGCCCTCGGGCCTGCACCGACGTCACCGGCTACGGCCTGTTCGGCCACGGCTGGGAGGTGGCCGAGCGAGGCGGCGTCGCCCTGCGCCTGTCGGCCGCCGCCCTGCCCCTCCACCAGGGCGCCCTCGCCGCCGCCAAGGGGGGTACCCGCACCGGCGGCGACGCCCGCAACCGGGCCTCGCTGCAGAGCCGGGTCACCGTCGGCGAGGGCGTGCGGGCCGAGCACGAGGCCCTCTGCTACGACCCCCAGACCAGCGGGGGCCTGCTGGCGGCGGTCCCCCTGGCCGACGCCGCCCTCCTGGCCGGCGAGGGCTGGGCCGTGATCGGCGAGGTGGGCGACGGCCCCCCCGGCGTCACCCGGGCCTGACTGTGATGGCTCCCCGGGTGAAGGCGCCGCTGCTCCGGCCGGCCGGCAGGCGCACGCCGACCCGGGCCACCGCCCCCACCCTCACCCTCGAGAAACAGCTCTGGGCCGAGGGCAGCTCCGTGGTGGTCGGACTCGATGAGGTGGGTCGGGGGGCGTGGGCCGGCCCGCTGGCCGTCGGGGCGGCCGTCCTCCCGCAGGGCCGGCGGGTGCTGGGCGTGCGGGACTCCAAGATGCTGAGCGAACGCGAGCGCGAGCGCCTCTTCGACCGGATCGCCGGCTGGTGCACGGCCTGGCACGTCGGCCTGGCCACCCAGGTGGAGTGCGACGAGCTGGGCATGAGCGAGGCCCAGCGGCTGGCCGCGGCCCGGGCCATCGCCGGCCTCGGGGTCACCCCCGACAGGGTGCTGCTCGACGGCAGCTGGGACTTCGTCGGCCGGGGCACCACCATCCGGGTCATCAAGGGTGACGCCACCGTGCTGTCCATCGCCGCCGCCTCGATCCTGGCCAAGGTCACCCGCGACCGGCTGATGCGCGAGCTGCACGAGCACTACCCCTGGTGGTCCTTCGACGACAACAAGGGCTACCCCTGCCCCAAGCACAAGGCCGTGCTGCAGGGGCTGGGCCCGAGCGCCATCCACCGCCGCACGTGGGTGTTCATGGACCACACCCCCTGGGGCGGCCGGATCTTCCGGGAGCCGATCAGCCCGGGGTTAGATTCGCCGTCATGCAGATGACCAGGAGGCAGGCGCTCCTGCTGCGGGCGTTCTCTGTGTGGACGATCTACGTGTGGGTCACCCGCCTGTGGAACATCTGGCGTGACGAGGCCCGTGACACGCCGTTCAAGGTCGTCCACTCGGTGCTCGCCCTGGTGTCGGTCGCCTTTGCCGTCGCCGCCCTGGTCGTGGTGCAGCGCAACCGCCGGAGCGCAGCCTCACCCGACCCGGCCGCCACCCGTGTCGACGCCTGAACCGGTCACCTCGCCCCCTAGGGTGCCGGAGCGGTGATCGCCTCGCTGCCCAGCCCGTCGACCGGCGTCCTCGAGCTGGGGCCGTTGTCGCTGCGGGCCTACGGCCTGTGCATCGCTCTCGGCGCCCTCGCCGCCATCCGGTTCGCCTCGAGCCGCCAGGACCGGCGGGGCGGCCCCCGGGGGCTGGTCGAGTCGATCGCCTGGTGGGCGGTGCCCGCCGGCCTGGTCGGGGCCCGGCTCTACCACGTGGCCACCGACTGGAACCGGGGCGACCCGAGCTACGCGGATGAGCCACTGCGCATCGTGCGCATCTGGGAGGGCGGCCTCGGCATCTGGGGCGGCGTGGCCCTGGGTACCGCCGTCGGCTGTCTGGTGGCCGCCCGCAAGGGGGCCCGGCCTCTCCGCCTGATGGACGTGGCCGCCCCGGCCATCCCGGTCGCCCAGGCCATCGGCCGCTTCGGCAACTGGTTCAACCAGGAGCTGTTCGGCCGCCCCACCGACCTGCCCTGGGCGCTGCGCATCGACCCGGAGAACCGACCCCGCGGCTTCGAGGCCAACGAGACCTTCCACCCCACCTTCCTCTATGAGTCCCTGTGGCTCTTGGTCATCGTGGGGATCCTCCTGGCCGTCGAGCGTCGCAAGCGGCTGAAGCCGGGCCAGCTGTTCGCCCTCTACGTGGCCCTCTACACCGCCGGCCGCTGGGGGATCGAGACCCTGCGCATCGACTCGGCCACCCAGGTGGCCGGCTTCCGGATCAACGAGCTGGTGGCACCGTCCGTCGGCGCCCTGGCCCTGCTCGCCTTTTTCCTCCTCGGCCGCCGTCGCGAGGCGGCGCTGACCGCACCCGAGCTCGAGGCCGCCGCCGCGGCCCGGGCCGCGGCGGCGAGCGCCGACCCGCCCCCCTCCGCGGCTGCCTCCGCACCGCACCCCACCGCCGTCGAGGTGTCGGAGGACGCCTC
>JBBPYZ010000026.1:0-3883 GCA_038199465.1 Acidimicrobiales bacterium
CGCAGGTTGTCCTCGGTGGGGTCGTCGATGTCGATCACGCTCGCCGCCGCGGCGCCGACCACGAGCTTGTCCATGTAGTGGCCCTCGGTCCGGTACAGCGACCCGGCCGGGGCGGCGGCGATGACGGCGATGGCGCCGGTGGCGCCGCGGGCGCACAGCGTGGTGCCCTCGAGCGGGTCGACGGCGATCTCGTACACCGGGCCCGGCCCGACGCCGAACCGCTCACCCACGAACAGCATCGGGGCGTCGTCCTTCACGCCCTCGCCGATGGCCACCTCGCCCTGGCCGCCGGCCGAGGAGAGGGCCTGGCGCATGGCGGCCACGGCCGCGTCGTCGGCGGCCTCCTTGTCGCCCCGGCCCACCCATGCCTGGCAGGCGGCGGCGGCCTGCTGCGCGGCGGCGAGGAGGTCGAGGACCACGCCGTCGAGCGGCGCGGTGGCGGCGGTGTCAGTGGCGGCGTCGCTCACGCCGGCTCGAAGTTGGCGTCGTAGGTGCCCTGGCTGGCGGCGGCGTTGGCCTTGGCCCGCACGGCCAGGGCCTCCTGGGCCTTCTCGGCGTTGGCGGCGTCGCCCTTCCAGGTGGCGAGGGGGCCGTCCTGCAGCGCCCGGCCGTAGGAGAAGCCGACCTGCCAGGGGTGGGGCCCCTTGGCGTTCATGGCCTGCAGGTGCTCGGTGGCGGCCACCGGGGTCTGGCCGCCGGAGAGGAAGGCGATCGACGGCACGGTGGCGGGCACGACCTCGGCGAGCACCTTGAGCGTGGCGTCGGCCACCTCGTCGGTGGAGGCCTTGGACTCGCCGGCCTTGCCGGGCACGACCATGCTGGGCTTGAGGACGATGCCCCGCAGGTCGACCCGCTGGGTGGCCAGCTCGATGAACACCTCACGCAGCACCTGCGCGCTCACCGCTGCGCAGCGCTCGATCGAGTGGTCGCCCTCGAGCAGCACCTCGGGCTCGACGATGGGGACGATGCCGGCCTCCTGGCACAGGGCGGCGTAGCGGGCCAGGCCGTGGGCGTTGGCCTGGCCGGCACCCTGGGTGGGGCCGACCTCGCCGTCGATCCGGTACACCGCCCGCCACTTGGCGAACACCGCACCCTTCTCCTTGTAGGCGGCCAGGCGGTCACGCAGGCCGTCGAGGCCCTCGGTGACCGTCTCGTTCGGGTGGCCGGCCAGCGGCTTGGCCCCGGTGTCGACCTTGATGCCGGCGGCGATGCCTCGCTTGGCGCACTCCTCGGGGAAGGTCGTGCCGGCCGAGGTCTTCTGCGAGAACGTCTCGTCCTGGAGGATGGCGCCACCGATCCAGCTGCCGAGATCTGGAGTGGTCAGGAGCATCTCCCGGTAGGCGGCTCGGGTCTCGGGGGTGGACTCGATGCCGAGCTTCTCGAACCGGCCTCCGATGGTGCCGGGGGTCTCGTCGATGGCGAGGATCCCGCGTCCGTTGGCCAGCAGGTCGGCGGCGACAGCATGGAGGTCGGTCATCCCGACGAGGCTACCGAACGGGGCCGTTCGGAGCCTCCCCCACCCCGGGGGTTCGACGGGGGGGAGAAGGTGGCGCTCCGCTTCCCGCCAGGCGCATGTCAGGCGGGGGGCACGACCATGCCGTAGGGCAGGTCCAGGCCGTGGGCCGCCATGAGGCCGGGGTTCGACAGGAGGTGGTGGGTGGGGCCGTCGGCGGCCACGACCCCCCGGTCGAGCACCACCGCCCGGGGGCACAGCTCGAGGGCCAGCGACAGGTCGTGGGTGATGACCAGGGTGGTGACGTCGAGGCCCTGCACGAT
This sequence comes from Acidimicrobiales bacterium, assembly GCA_038199465.1. Taxonomy (GTDB): domain Bacteria; phylum Actinomycetota; class Acidimicrobiia; order Acidimicrobiales; family JAUJNH01; genus JAUJNH01. Next base: position 1,777 of record JBBPYZ010000026.1, read on the forward strand.
CTCGACCAGGTCGCGGCGCGAGGACGGGTCGAGGTTGGCGCTGGGCTCGTCGAGGATCAGCACCTCGGGGTGGACGGCCAGGACCCCGGCCAGGGCGGCCCGGCGCCGCTCGCCGAGGCTGAGGTGCTGGGGGGCCCGGTCGGCCAGGTCGGTGAGGCCCACCACGTCGAGGGCGGCGGCGACCCGGGCCTCGACCTCGGCTTGGGCCAGACCGAGGTTGGCGGGCCCGAAGGCGACGTCGCCGGCCACCGTCGGGAGCAGGAGCTGGTCGTCGGGGTCCTGGAACACCAGGCCGACCCGGCGGCGCACCTCGGCCAGGTTCGCCTTCACGACGTCGAGCCCGGTGACGGTGACGGTCCCGGCCTGGCGGTCGAGGGCACCGATCAGGTGCAGGGCCAGGGTCGTCTTGCCGCTGCCGTTGGGCCCCAGCAGGGCAACCCGCTCGCCCCGCTCGACCACCAGGTCGACGCCGCTCAGGGCCCGGGTGCCGTCGGGGAAGGTGTAGGCGAGGCCGGCGACCCGCACCGCCGGGCCCTGGCGGTCGGCGGCCACCGGGATCCCGGTGCGGCGGCCGAGGCCGCGGCGGGGGCGCTCCCGGCGGGTGGCCGCCCGCTCAGCGGTCTGGTTGGCCGCCCGCCTGGCCCGCCACCCTGCGACGCCCCGCTCGATCGGCGCCAGCGAGAGGGGCGTGCCCACCTTCTCCTCGAAGCCGGGGAGGCGGACCCGGTAGACGCACACGTCGCAGTTCATGCGCACGTCGCCGCTGATCGCCTCACGGTGGCGCTCGACCACCAGGGCGGCCAGCCGCTCGTCCGGCCCGAGGTGGTCGGCGACGGTCACCTCGACCTCGGGATGCTCGGCCGCCCAGCGCCGGGCCCGCTCGCCGACCCTGTCCACCAGCACGCCGGCGAACAGGAACAGGGGGACCACGGTGATGCTGGTGGCACCGAGAAGGCGGGAACGTTCCAGGGCGTCCTCGATGTCCGGGCGGCTCATGGCCACGAAGGCGGCGTGCACCGGGCCGAGGCCCCGCCCGTCCTCCAAGAGCCGGGCCAGCTTCACCAGATCGGCGCAGGCGTCGGGGTCGGTCGAGCCCCGCCCGACGAGCACCACGGCGAGCCGATCATGGCTCGCGCCCACTGCTCGTGGACCTGCCGCGGGCACTGGAGCCCCACCAGCGAGGCTCTGGTTCCTCAGAGGCGCCAGATGTGGCGGAATCGACGCCTCCACCTCCTCTGAGGAGCCACAGCCCCGGCCGTGGCCTCCTGGTTCCTCAGAGGGGACGCCATCGGGGGCAGGAGAGCTCCCGCCCTCGGACGCTTCGATCGCTGGTTCGGCTCGGCCTCTCATCCGCTGCGCTCGTCCGCCACGTGCCGCGGCCGTCCGGGCTCGGTCCTCGGCGACGGCGAGGACCGCAGGGTGGATCCCAAGATCGCGTGCGAGGCGGAACCTCACCGTCGGGTGGCGTCGCCGCGCCCGTCCCAGCACCGCAGGGCCGTCGTCCTTCAGGTGGCCGGCGCCGAACAGCACGACCGGGACGACGACGACATCGGTGGCCCCGCCGGCGACGAGGGCGTCGAGAGCGGGGTCGACAGGGGGTTCAGCCAGCTCGAGGACCCCGACGCCAACGGCGGTGGCTGGCATCAGGGTCCGGACGAAGGCCACCAGCCGGTCGAGCTCGGCGCCGGCCCGGGGATCACGACTGCCGTGCCCGAGGACGAACAGAGCTCTGCCTTCTAGCTCGGGACTCGCTGACCCCCTGCCTTCCCTCCTCGCTCCCCCGGCTCGCCCAGAGGGCTCGCCTCCTCCACTCGTAGGCAGGGGACGCTCGCCCTTCACCATCTGGCTCGCTGCGCTCGCGCGAGCTCGGTCACTGTCTCCGACCATCGGATTGCTTCCATCACCGGGTCGATCGCTCCGATCACGTTCTGCTCACAGCAGTAGCCGGATGGCCAACGCGGTGGCGGCGGGGAGGGTTGCCAGGGCCCAGGTGCCGGGCGTGGCGGCCGGGATGGTCGGTCCGACGATGGCACCGAGGGTGGTGCCTCCCCGGGCCTGGGCGGCCAGCTGAAGGCGGTCGCCCCGCTCGGTGGCCCGGATGAAGGAG
>JBBPYZ010000027.1:0-4389 GCA_038199465.1 Acidimicrobiales bacterium
GTCGTGCGCAACCTCCTCGACAACGCCATCCGCCACACCCCCGCCGGCGGACGGGTCGAGGTGGCGGCCCGCCTCGACGGCTCCCGGGCCCTGGTCGAGGTGGCCGACGCCTGCGGCGGACTGGCCGCGCACGACCTGGACCGGGTGTTCGACCTCGCCTACCGGGGCGACGCCGCCCGCCCCCCCGGCGACGGCCGGGCCGGCCTGGGCCTCGCCATCGCCAAGGGCCTGGTCGAGGCCCACCACGGCACCATCGCCGTGGTCAACGTCGGCGCCGGCTGCCGTTTCACGGTCTCGCTCCCTTTGGCCGACGGCGCCCTCACATGAGGGTGCTGGTCACCGGGGGCGCCGGGTTCATCGGGCGCCAGCTGGTGTCCCGACTGTGCGACGGCGGCCACGAGGTCGTGGTGCTCGACCGGGTGGCCGAGCGGGTCGACCCCCGGGCCCGGCTGGTGCACGGCGACCTGGTCGACCCCGCCACCTGCGCCGAGGCGGTGCGGGGCGTGGAGGTGGTCAGCCACCAGGCGGCCCGGGTCGGCCTGGGCCAGGACCCGTCCGACCTGCCCCTGTACGCGGCCGACAACGACCTGGGCACGGCCAACCTCCTGGCCGCCCTGTGGGCCGCCGGTTTCAAAGGCCGGCTCGTGCTGGCCTCGTCGATGGTGGTCTACGGGGAGGGCCGCTACCGCTGCGCCACCCACGGCCTGGTGCGTCCGGCGGCCCGGCGGCCGGACGATCGCGACGCCGGCCGCTTCGAGGCCCCCTGCCCCACCTGCCACAGCCCGCTCGGCTGGGAGCTGGTCCCGGAGTCGGCGCCGTTCGACCCCCGGTCGGGCTACGCGGCCACCAAGGCCGCCCAGGAGCATCTGGTCTCGGCCTGGGCCCGGGAGGTGGGCGCGTCGGTGGTGGCCCTGCGCTATCACAACGTCTACGGCCCGGGGCTGCCCCGCGACACCCCCTACGCCGGGGTCGCTGCCCTGTTCCTGTCGTCGCTGCTGCGGGGCGAGCCGCCCACGGTGTTCGAAGCCGGAGGACAGACCCGCGACTTCGGCCACGTCGCCGACGTGGCCGCCGCCAACCTGCTGGCCCTGGCCGACCCCGCGGCCGCCCGGCCCGGCGAGCTGGTCCCCCTCAACGTCTGCAGTGGACGGCCCGTCACGATCACTGAGGTGGCCTCGTCGCTCAGCCGGGCCGTCGGGGGCGCCGCCCCGGTGGTCACCGGGCGGTGGCGGCCCGGCGACGTGCGCCACGTCGTGGCCGACCCGGGCGAGGCCACCAGGGTCCTGGGCTTCCGGGCCGAGGTCGGGCTCGACGAGGGCCTGGCCCAGCTGGCGGCCGTGCCGCCCTCCGCCGCTCGGTGACCCGCCGCTCCCCTCCCGCCGGCTCCGACCAACCGCTCGGGCCGGAAGGTGCCGGTGCGGCGGCGTCGCCCGAGGACGATCCTGCCGGCGCCGGGTCGCCCGGACCGGACGGTGCTCGCGATGCTGGGCCGCTCGGACCGGACAGTGCCGGTGCCCCGGCCTCGCCCGGACCCAGGTCGAAGCCGCTTGGCGCCGTCCCCCTCGGCGCCGTCACCGCCGGCGTGGCGCTGTGCACCGTGGCCGCCACCGCCCTGTCGGCGTCGGTGGCCCAGCGTTCCGTGGTGAACCAGGGCGGCGCCCGGTGGGAGGTGGTCGCCCTCCTCGCCGCTTGGATCCCCCTCTGGGTGGCCGGCGTGCTGCTGATCCGGCGGCTGCCGGGCCGGTGGGCGCTGGTGGCCTGCGTGGTGGCGGCGGTGGCCGTCAGGGGCGCGGCCCTGACCGGCCCGCCCGGCCTGTCCGACGACCTGTACCGCTACGCCTGGGACGCCAAGGTGCAGCTGTCGGGGGTCGACCCCTACGAGCGGGCGCCGCTCGACCCCACCCTGGCTCCGCTGCGCGAACGGTGGCTGTTCCCCGACCTGGCCGCCAGCGACGCCACCCACATCAACCGCCCGACCAAGCGCACCATCTACCCACCGCTGGCCCAGGCCTGGTTCGTCGTCGTGCGGGTGGTGACCGGCGGGGCGGCGGGGGAGCGGCCCTGGCAGGCCGCGGCTGCGGTCGTCGACCTCGGGCTGTGCGGCCTGCTCGCCGTCGGCCTGCGGCGGATGGGGTCCGATCCCCGCCTGGCCGCCTGGTGGTGCCTGTCGCCGGTGGCCGCCGTCGAGGTGGTCAACAACGCCCACATCGACGGGCTGGCCGTCCTGCTGTCGGTGGCGGCCGTGCTCGTGGCCCGTCGTCGGCCCGGCCTGGCCGGCGGGCTGGTCGGCGCCGCCGCCATGGTCAAGCTGTACCCGGCCCTGCTGCTGGTGGCCGTGGCCCGCCGGCGGCCCCTGCTGGCCGGCGGCGCCTTTGCCGCCGTCTGCACGCTGGCCTACCTGCCCCACGTGCTGGCTGTCGGCGTCAAGGTCCTCGGCTACCTCCCCGACTACCTGAAGGAGGAGAAGTACGACCGGGGCGGACGCTTCCTGCTGCTGTCGGTGACCCGGCTGCCCGCCGACCTGCTCCCGGTGCTGGCCGGCATCGTGCTGCTCGCCGTCGTCCTCGTGGTGTGGTGGGCCGACCTGCCGGCGGTGCAGGCCGCGCCCGTGCTCCTCGGGGCCCTGCTGCTGGTGGCCACCCCCGTGCAGCCCTGGTACGCGGTGTCGGTGGCCGCCCTCGGCCTGCTCGATCGGGCCTGGTGGTGGGCCGTCCTGGCCGTGGTGGCCTGGCCGTACTACGTGGCCATCCTGCTCGACGATCCCGGTGCCGACGGCCTCGGCCGGTGGGGCTACGCCGTCGCCCTGGTCGTGATCGTGGCCGCCGAGGCCGCCCGTCGCGCTGCCGGCGGCCGACGAGCCGCGGTCAGGGCCGCGGCGGCCGAGGCCGTAGCGTCGGGCCCGTGACCCCTGCCCACGACTCGGCCGAGATCGGGGTGTACGGCGGCTCGGGCTTCTACGCCTTCCTCGACGAGGTGGTCGAGGTCGAGGTGACCACGCCCTACGGGCCGCCCTCGGCCCCGGTCGCCCTCGGCACGCTCGGCGAGCGACGGGTGGCCTTCCTGCCCCGCCACGGCATGCACCACCAGCTGCCGCCCCACCGGGTCGACTTCCGGGCCAACGCCTGGGCCCTGCGCAGCCTGGGGGTGCACTCGGTGCTGGGGCCCTGCGCCTCCGGTTCCTTGCGCCTCGACCGCCGACCGGGCGACGTCGTGGTGCCCGACCAGCTGGTCGACCGCACCTGGGGCCGGCCCGACACCTTCGCCGACGGTCCCGGCAGCCCGCCCGAGGTGGGTGAGGCCCTCGCCCACCTCAGCTTCGCCGACCCCTACTCAGAGGGGCTGCGCCAGGTCCTGCTGGCCGCCGCCCGGGAGGAGCACGACCCCGGCCGGGTCCACGACGGCGGCACCGTCGTGGTCGTCCAGGGGCCCCGATTCTCGACCCGGGCCGAGAGCCGGTGGTTCCGGGCCATGGGCTGGGACCTGGTGAACATGACCCAGCACCCCGAGGTGGCCCTGTGCCGCGAGCTCGGCATGGCCTACGCCTGCCTGGCCCTGGTCACCGACTTCGACAGCGGCGCCGACGATGCAACAGGCGGCTCCCCGGACGTCGAGCCGGTCACCATGGACGAGGTGTTCCGGGTCCTGGCCAGCAACGTCGAGCTCACCCGCCGCATCCTGGCCCGGGCCATTCCCTGCCTGGAAGACGCACCGTGAGCGGAGCGAACGACGATGCACCGGCGGGAGGCACTGTGAGCAAACCCATCGTTCTCGTCAACGCCGGCTCGGGGCCCAAGGAGACGCCGGTCGAGGAGCTGACCGAGGCCTTTGGCGACGTGGCCGAGGTGCAGGCCATGACCGACAGCGGCCTGGCCGTCGACGTGGCCCGGGCCGTCGACGCCGGCGCCCCCTGGGTCGGCGTGGCCGGCGGCGACGGCTCGTTGCGTCTGGCCGCCCCGGTCCTGGCCTCGGCCCGGCGGCCGCTCCTGGCCGTGCCCTGCGGCACCCGCAACCACTTCGCCAAGGACCTCGGGATCGACACCGTCGAGGCGGCGGTAGCCGCAGCCAAGGCCGGCGAGGTCCGCACCGTCGACCTGGCCTGGGTGGGCGAGGAGTGCTTCCTGAACACCTGCAACCTGGGGATGTACACCGCCATCGTGAAGGAGCGGGTGCGCCAGAAGGGCCGGCTGCCCAAGCGGGTGGCCGACGGCATCGGCATCGTGCGCGAGTCGGTGCGGGGCCACCGCCTCCGCCTGGTCCTCGACGGCCGGCCCGTCACCACCTGGGCGGTGTTCATCGGGAACAGCCGCTACGGCGAGAACATCGGCGACCTCGGGCGCAGCCACCTCGACGACGGCCTGCTCGACGTGCGCATCGTCCTGGCCAACCAGA
>JBBPYZ010000028.1:0-10602 GCA_038199465.1 Acidimicrobiales bacterium
CAAGGAGCAGATCAAGCAGCTGCGGGCCAACGTCGACGTGCTCACCCTGTCGGCCACGCCCATCCCCCGCACCCTCGAGATGAGCCTGACGGGCATCCGCGACCTCACCCTGCTGAACACCCCGCCGGCCGAGCGCAAGCCCATCCTCACCTATGTGGGCGAGACCGACGAGCGGGCGGTGGCCGAGGCCATCCGGCGCGAGCTGCTGCGCGAGGGCCAGGTGTTCTTCGTGCACAACCGGGTGCAGGACATCCAGCGGGTGGCGGTGTCGCTGCGCGAGCTGGTGCCCGAGGCCAGGATCCTGGTGGCCCATGGCCAGATGGATGAGGGCAGCCTCGAACAGGTCGTCTTCGACTTCTCCGAGGGCAAGGCCGACGTGCTCGTGTGCACCACGATCATCGAGTCGGGCATCGACATGCCGACGGTGAACACCCTGGTCGTCGACCGGGCGGACCTCCTGGGCCTGGGCCAGCTTCACCAGATCCGGGGCCGGGTCGGGCGGTCGGGCCAGCGGGCCTACGCCTACCTGTTCCACCCCCGGGACAAGGTGCTCACCGAGGAGGCCTACGAGCGGCTCAAGACCATCGGCGAGCACACCGAGCTGGGCAGCGGGTTCAAGATCGCCATGCGCGACCTGGAGATCCGCGGCGCTGGCAACCTGCTCGGCGGCAGCCAGAGCGGCCACATCGCCGCAGTCGGCTACGACCTGTACGTTCAGATGGTGAGCGAGGCCGTGGCCGAGCTGAAGGGCGAGGTGCCGAAGGTGCCGGCCGAGGTGAAGCTGGAGGTGCCGGTCGACGCCAACCTGCCCACCACCTACGTGGCTCGCGACGACGTGCGCCTCGAGGCCTACCGGCGTCTGGCTGGCATCACCACCGACGCCGAGGTCGACGACATCCGCAGCGAGTGGGAGGACCGGTTCGGGCCGCTGCCGGCGGCGGCCGAGGGCCTGATCGCGGTGGGTCGCCTGCGGGGCGACTGCTTCCGCACCGGGGTGCGTGAGGTGGTGGTGGCCCGGGGGGCGGCCGGCGGGATCGTTGGGCCGACGGTGCGCATCACCCCCATCCGGCTGCGCACCAGCCAGCAGCTGCGCCTGCGCCGCCTCCACCCCAAAGCGGTGTGGAAGGAGGAGACCGGCCAGATGGTGGTGCCCATCCCGAAGAAGGTGGAGGGCCTGGAGCTGGTCACCTGGATCCTCGACCTGCTGCGCACCTTGGTGCCGATCGAGGCTGCGGTACCCGTCCCCTCATGACCGGGACCGTCGTGGTCGTCGGCCTCGGCCCGGCGGGGCCCGACCTGCTCGCCCCGGCCGCGCTGGCCGCCTTTGCCGCCGTGGCCCCCGAGGCCCGGTGGCTGCGCACGGCCTGCCACCCCGCCGCCGCCGCCGTCGAGGCGGCCGGCACCTTCGACCACCGCTATGAGTCGGCGGCGACGATGGACGAGGTCTACGACGGCATCGTGGCCGACCTGGTGGCCGGCGCCGCCCACCACGGCCGGGTCGTCTACGGCGTGCCCGGCTCGCCGCTGGTGGCCGAGCGCACCGTCGAGCTGCTGCGGGAGCGGGCGGCGGTCGGCGAGGTGGTCCTGGAGGTCGTGCCGGCCCTCAGCGTCCTCGACCTGGCCTGGGCCCGCCTCGGGGTCGACCCGGTGGCCGCCGGGGTGCGCCTGGTCGACGGCCACCGCTTCGCCGTCGAGGCGGCCGGCGAGCGGGGCCCGCTGCTGGTGGCCCAGACCGACTCGACCTTCACCCTGTCGGAGGTGAAGCTGGCGCTGGAGCAGGGCGACGGGCCGGTGGTCACCGTCCTGCAGCGCCTCGGGCTGGCGGATGAGCGGGTGGCCCAGGTGGCCTGGGCCGACCTCGACCGCGAGGTCGACGCCGATCACCTCACCACCCTGTGGATCCCCCGGCTGGCCGCCCCCGTGGGCGCCGAGGTCCAGCGCCTCACCGCCACCGTGCGGGCCCTCCGTGAGCGCTGCCCCTGGGACCGCGAGCAGACCCACCAGAGCCTCACCCGCTACGCCGTGGAGGAGGCGCATGAGGTGGTCGAGGCCATCGACGCCCTCGGCCCCGACCCGGGCGACGCCGAGGTCGCCGCCCTGTGCGACGAGCTGGGCGACCTGCTGTTCCAGGTCGTCCTGCACGCGGCCATCGCCGAGCAGGCCGGCTGGTTCACCCTGGCCGAGGTGGCGGCGGGCGTCGACGCCAAGCTGGTGCGTCGCCACCCCCACGTCTTCGCCGGTCTGGAGGTGGCCGACGCCGACGAGGTCGTGCGCAGATGGGACGCCCAGAAGGCCATCGAGCGCCCCGAGCGCACCGGTCCGCTCGACGGCATCCCCCCCGGGCTGCCGGCCCTGCAGCTGGCGGCCAAGGTGCTGCGCCGCACCGGCGAGCTGGGTCCCGAGGCCACGGCCACCGAGACCGAGGCCGGCGAGCAGCTGCTGGAGGCCGTCCGCCGCCTGGCCGCCGGCGGCGTCGACCTCGAGGCCGCCCTGCGCCGCGCCGTCCGCCACCACGTGTCCTGAGGGGCCGTTCGCTAGCCTGCCGGCTCGACCTGACCCCCTCACCTAGGAGGCCTGCGTGACCGATCCATCCTGGGACGTGCGGGAGGATGGCACCTGGTTCCACGTAACCGCCCGGGCCACCTGCCCCCGCTGCGGTCAGCCCTTCGAGGAGCGCTCACAGCGCCGCAAGGCGGCGGGCCCCCCCGACACCCCGCCGTTGGAGGTGAGGGAGGCCGACGACGGCACCGTCGAGCTGGTGGCCCAGGGCCTTTTCCTGCCGATCGTCACCCACCGCTGCGCCGGGTAGCGGCCGCTCGAAGAAGAATGTCTGGCGGCAGGGAAGGTTCTCGGCGCCGGGCCCGTCATAACAGGTGTGGCAGCCTCCTCCCGCCGAAGTCAGGTTGACTGATGGCCGTGGCGACGGTGCCGTCGAAGCTGGAGACCCTGGAGAGGGCGCGCGGCGGCGACCAGCATGCCTTCAGCCTGCTCCTGCGGCGGCACGACGAGCGCATGCGGGCCCTGGCCTGGAAGCTGCTCGGTGACCGGGACCGCATGGACGACGCCCTGCAGGAGGCCTACGTGAAGGCCTGGCGGTCGCTCGGCGGCTTCCGGGAGGACGCCGGCTTCGGGACCTGGCTGTACCGCATCACCTACAACGCGTGCATGGACGAGCTGCGGCGCAGAAAGCCGACGGTCCTCTACGACTGGACCGACACCGGCCAGCAGCCTGCCGTCAGCGGCAGCGGGCCCGAGGGCAGCATCGTCGCCTCCGACTGGCTGAGCCGCCTTCTGGCCACCCTGCCCGCCGACCAGCGGGCCACCATCGTGCTGGTCGATGGCGAGGGCTTCGACAACCAGGCCGCCGCCGACCTCCTCGGCGTGGCCGTCGGCACCATCGCCTCACGCCTGTCGCGAGCTCGGGCCACCTTGCGGGCCGCCCACCGGGAGGAGACCCGATGACCGATCCCTGGAACCCGGAGAACGACCCGGACGAGGCCGACCCGGAGATCACCAGCGCCCTGCGGACGATGGCGCCGCCCGCCCACGGCCACGGCTTCTGGGACACGCTCAACGCCCGCCTCGCCGCCGAGGCGGGCGGCCAGGCACCGCCCCCGCCACCCCCGCCATCGGCTCCGCCGGAGCTGCCTGCTGAGCCGCCGCTGGCCGAGGTGGTCCCGCTCTCGCCGCGACGGGGACCGGGTCGCTGGCTGCTGGCCGCCGCCGCCGTCCTGGTCGCCGTGGCCGGGATCGCCGCGGTCACCCGGAGCGACGACACCAAGCTGGAGACCACGCCCGCCGCCCCGGTCGTCACGGTCGAGACGACCACTCCCACGACCTCGGTGGCGCCCCCGGAGCCGACATCGGTGCCCTCGACCGTGCCCAGGACCGCCTCGACAGTCCCGGTGGCGCCGGGCACGAGCAAGCCGTCGGTCTCGCCGACCACCGTTCCCCGCTCGACCACCACGACCCGGGCGGCGGGCAGCCTCACGCTGTCGCCCGCCGGACTCGGGCCGCTGCGCCTGGGGATGAGCCCCCAGCAGGCAGCCGCCACCGGGGCCTTGGGCCGCTACCGGGACGCCGACCCCACCTCACCCGGCAGCTGCGGGACGGCGTCGCCCACGGGGAGCTATCGCAGCGGCGACTTCACCGGCCTGTTCGTGGACAACAAGCTCGTCCGCTTCTACGTGACAGCGTCGAGCCGCCTCAGCAGCCCGCAGGGGATCAGCGTCGGGTCGCCCTCGTCGATGATCGCCAAAGTCCCCGGCACCCGGTCCGAGCAGCCCGAGCCCTATGGGGCCGGCACCAACATCACCGTCATGACCGGCGGCGCCGGCTACCTGTTCACCGTCAGCCAGGACGCCATCACCGAGTGGTCGGTGGGCACCCCGGCTGGCCTCGACCTCAAGGAGGCCTGCAGCTAACCCACCCCTCCCGTTCTGCCGGGACAAGGGGTGCGCCAGGCGACACGTACTCCCGGCAGAAGCGGGGGTTTCGTGGCTGGGAGGACGTAGGCTGCCTACGATGCAACCGGCCCCGACCGAGGATGCGCTGACGGCGCCGGCGTCCACGGTGACCACCGAGGCGACCGCCGGGCGCTGCCCCGTGGCCCACGGCCCGGTGCCCGCCCCGGCGTCGCCCAGCGGCTGTCCCGTCGCCCACCAGCCGGCTGGCGTCCGGCGTTCGACGGCCGACCTGGTGGTGCGCAGGGTGCTGCGCATCCGGGAGAGACCGGCGGGTGTGACGACGGCGTCGGCCTACGGCGCCTTCCAGCGGTCGATGCTGATCTCGGCCGTCCGGTGCACCCTCACCTATGTCATCCTGCCCTTCGTCGCCCCGGCCATCGGCCTGGCCACCGGGGTGGGACCGGTGCTCGGCCTGCTCATCGGCTCGTTCGCCATGGTCTGTGACGTGTTCACCATCCGCCGCTTCTTCGCCGTCGACCACCGGTGGCGGTGGCCCGTCTCCGCCATCGCCTTTTCCGTCATCTGCCTGCTGTCGGTGCTGTGGGTGCAGGACCTCCTCCACCTCCTGCGATGATCCCCACGCCGCCGACCCGACGGGCCCCGGCGCCCGCCCCGGTGGTGCGCACCGGGGTGTCGCGCGTGGTGTGGCTGGTGGCCGGGATGGCGGCCGTAGCCTTGGGCAGTATCGGCATCGTGGTGCCGGGGCTGCCCACCACCGTCTTCTTCATCATCGCCGCATCCTGCTTCGCCCGGTCCAGCCCCCGCTTCGAGTCGTGGGTCCTGGGCCTTCCCGGCATCGGGCCGCTGGTGGCCGACCACCGGGCCGGGCTGGGCATGCCCCGGCGGGCCAAGGTGATCGCCCTGTCCATGATGTGGGCGGCGATCGTGCTCAGCGGGCTCACCCTGCGGCAGCGGTGGCCGATCGTCGCCGTGATCGTGGCCCTGGGCCTGGCCGGGACGCTCTACATCCTGCGGCGGGTGCCCACCCGGGAGCGGGTGCACGGCGCCGGCTGAGCCCGGTCAGCACCGTCCGGCTCAGGCGCCGGCCAGGTCCCGGCAGACCACGCAGACCGGCAGGCGGTGGGGGTCGAGGTGGGGCAGGAACAGCGTGCCGCACAGGGCCTTCACCGGCCGGCCCTGGCGCCGGGCCCGGTCCAGTTCGTCGTTGCGGGCGTAGTGGGCCAGGTCGTCCGGACCGTCGTCGAGCTCCGGCGGTGCCACCTCCGGCGCCAGATCAGCCATGCCGCCCCCCCTCGTGCTCCTCAGGCTACGCCCGCCGCCGACGGCAGTCGTCTGCCGATCGAGGGCTGCCCCTACGACGGGGGGACGACGGGACGCCGGCGACGGGACCGGGCGACCAGCAGAGTCGCCGCCGCGGTGGCGAGCAGGGCGAGGGCGGCGACCGCAGCCGGGGTGCCGGTGGAGGAGCGGGCCGACCGGGCCGGCGGGGGCTCCGGTAGGGGGGCGGCCAGCTCGATGTCGACCACCTCGGGCGGGACGGTCTCAGGCGGTGGCTCGGTCGTGGTGGTGGGGGCCTCGGTCGGGGGCGACGCGGTCGTGGTGGTGGGCTTCGGCTTGGGCTTGGCTGGGAGCCCGTCGGTCGAGGCCGGGTCGGGGGGCGGCGGGCCGGGCGGGGCGGGCGGGGTTCGGGGGACGACCGGGCCGGCGGCCAGCGTGCGGACCGCGGCGCCGTCGACGGGCCCGACGGCCAGCACGTTGGTCACCCGGCGTTCGCTGCCGTCGCTGGGGCGGTTCAGCACCCGGGCCACGCGCCCCGACCCCGGGGCCAGCGAGACGAAGGTCGACGAGCCGCCACCGTCGAGGTTGAAGCCGTCGGTGGCCCCGAGCTGGCGCAGCACGTCGGCGCCCTCGGCCAGGCTGACACCGACGCTGCCGGGCTGGCGGCCGTCGACGGTGGCCAGGATCAGGTCGCCGGCCGGGTTCCAGCCCACCAGGGTGCGGGGGTTGCGCCCGGTGACGAACGCCTCCCCGGTCGTGCCGATGACTGTCCGGCCACCGGCGAGGAGCACCGGGTGGCCGCCCACCGACTCCTCGGCCGCCCGGTCGACGCTGGTGTTCAGCACCACCGAGCGGCGGACGGCGGCCGGGTCGGAGGCCTTGGCGATGAAGGCCCGCAGGCGTGAGGTCCCCGCCCCCTCCGACGACACCACCATGCCGTCGCCGGGGATGGCGCTGGAGCCTGCGTCCGGGGTGTAGGACCGTGCGGTGACGGGCAAATCGGCGCCGAGGGGGGCGGGACCGCCGCCCAGGACGATCTCGTCGCCGCCCCGGGTGGAGGTGGTGGGCCCCCACGGCGGCGTGAACAGCACGACCTGGTCGGCCCTGCGGCCCCGGTTGAGGGCGTCGAGGCCGAGGCGGACCGTCTCGACCCGCTCGACCGGCGGCTGGGGGAGCAGGCCGAGGACCGGGGGCGGCGCGGCCACGTAGGTGAGCGTGGCCTCGAGGGCGCCGCTCCAGCCCAGGGGGCCGGCGCCGGGACCGGCCGGGCCCAGCGTCAGCTGCTCGTGGCCGCCGACCGGCGAACGCTGCAGGACGTTGTCGTGGACGATCCCCCCAAAGGCGGTGGTGCAGGTGCGGCACTCGGCGAAGTCGCCGTTGACGCACAGGATGCCGCCCACCCGCCGGCACACCGAGCTGGTGGTCTCCACGCCGCCGGCCACCGCACCGGCGGCCACCACCTCGACCCGCACCGGGGCACCCTTGGCCACCCGCCCCACGTCGAGCAGGAGGGACTCAGTGCGCAGCCCGCGCACCTCCACGCCCGGCACCGGCTCGAAGCGGTTGCGGACGCTGAACCCGGCGGCCCGGGCCGGTGACGGCCAGGCCAGCACCGAGCCGAGGACGACCACGGCCAGCACGGCGCGACGAAGGCAGGTGCGTCGCATGCAGCCCATGATGGCCCAGCCCGGGCCGACCCGTCCGACCACCCCTACCGGCGGCGGACCCGGCGCACCGCCACCGGGGTGTCCTTGTAGGACGGCTGGCGGGAGATCGGGTCCACCACGGGGTGGGTCAGCACGTTGGTGGCGGCGTTGTGCATGGGCAGGAACACCTGGCCGCGCTGCACGACGTCGCCCACCCGGGCCCGGCACCGCACCGACCCGTGGGCCGAGGTCACCTCGACCTCGGCGTCGTCGCCCACCCCGAGCGCCGCAGCGTCGTCGCTGTGGAGGTCGACCAGCAGGCAGGCCGGCTGCAGCCGGCGCAGCAGGGCCGAGCGACCGGTCCGGGTCTCGGTGTGCCACGACGCCGTGCTGCCCCGCCCGGTCAGAAGGACCAGCGGGAACGCCTCGCTCACCGGGCTCGGGGAGGGCTCGGGCTCGGTCGCCACCAGCCGGAAGCGGCCGTCGGGGTGGTAGGACCGGCCGTCCTCGAACAGCCGCCGCTCGCTGGCCCACGGGCCGCTGCCGGCCGGTGCGGGCCACTGGATCCCGCCGGCGTCGTCGAGCTGGCGGTAGCTGTCGATCCCCGAGTGGTCGCACGGCCGCCCGGCTGACAGGCGGCCCAGGATGCGGAACACCTCCTCGGGGCTCGACCAGGCCTCGAACAGGTCGCCGCAGCCCCAGGCGTGGGCCAGCAGGCGCAGGATGGCGAAGTCGGGCAGGGCGTCGCCGGGGGGGCGGCGCACCTGCTTCACCAGCCCGATGCGGCGCTCGGAGTTGATCATCGTCCCGTCCTTCTCGCCCCAGCCGGCGGCGGGGAGGAAGACGTGGGCGTGGCGGGCGGTGTCGGTGTCGGCGTACAGGTCCTGGACCACGAAGAGGTCGAGGCTGTCGAGGAGCCCGGCCAGCTCGCCCCGGTCGCCCCAGCTGTGGGCGGTGTTGGTGGCCAGCACCCACAGGCCCTTGATCTGGCCGGTGCGGATGCCCTCGATGATCTGGTCGTAGGCGAGCGACGGCTTGGACGGGACGGCCTCGGCCGGCCAGCCGCAGATGGCCGCTACCTCGGCCCGGTCGGCCTCGCTCTCAAAGGCCCGGCCGGCGAAGAGGCTGGCGGTCATCGACCACAGGCGGCTGCCCATGGCGTTGCACTGGCCGGTGATGGAGTTGGCCCCGGTACCGGGCCGGCCCATGTTGCCGGTGACCAGGGCCAGGTCGATGATGGCCTGGGCCGTGCGCACGGCCTGGTGGCCCTGGTTCACGCCCATCGTCCACCAGAAGCTGACCGCCTTCCCGGCCCCTATCCGCTGGGCCAGGTCCTCGATCGTGGCGGTGGGGACGCCGGCCACCTCGGCGGCCCGCTCGGGCGGCCACCGGCGGGCGGCCTCGGCCAGCTCGTCGTAGCCCGAGCAGTGTTCGGCCACGTAGGCCTCGTCCACCAGGGCGTCGCGGATGACGACGTGGAGCAGCCCGAGAATGAGGGCGAGGTCGCCCTTGGGTGCGATCGGCACGTGCCAGGTGGCGCCGGCGGCCGTCTCGGTGCGGCGGGGGTCGATGACCACGATCTCCGGCCGGTTGGGGTTGCGCTGCAGCCGCTCCCACAAGATGGGGTGGGCCACAGCCAGGTTCGACCCGACCAGCACCACCACGTCCGAGGCCTCGAAGTCGCGGTAGGTGTAGGGCGGGGCGTCGAAGCCGTAGGACTGCTTGTGGGCGGCAACGCTGGTGGCCATGCACTGGCGGGTGTTGCCGTCGCCGTGGGCGAAGCCCATGCCAACCTTGGCCACCGCCCCGAGCAGGGCCATCTCCTCACTGGTGATCTGGCCGGTGGAGAGGAAGGCCATGCTCTCGGGGCCGTGCTCGGCGATCAGGCGGCCGAAGCCGTCGACAAAGGCGGTGAGGGCCTCGTCCCAGCCGACGGGGCGGCCGTGCAGGAGCGGAGTGGTGGCCCGGTCGGGGGCGGCCACCGGGGTCAGCGCCTCCCACCCCTTCGGGCAGGCCGAGCCCTGGTTCACCGAGTAGCCCCGGGTGGGGGTCAGGTTGACGGCCTGGCCATCCTTCAGGTGGGCGTCCATCGAGCAGCCGGTCGAGCAGTAGCCGCACACCAGGCGGGTGGTGGCGTCGGGGTGCAGCCGCGACGGCACTTGGCCCAGCCCGAAAGGCCCGGTGGGGCGGTCCAACTCGCCGGCGCAGGAGCCCAGCCCCAGGGCGTGCATGGGGGTGGTCATGGCATCCGCTCAGGGCTGGTGGCCCGGAACAGCAGCCCCCGCTCGACGAAGTCACCGGCCAGGAGCAGGGCGATCCCCACCACCGGGGCGGTGGTGAGCGCCACCAGCCCCAGGACGAGGAGGGCCAGGCGGCGACCCACCTGGGCCTGCAGGGGGCCGAGCAGCAGGCGGGCGGTGCGGGCCCGCTCGCCCCGCTCGACCCGGCGGTGGCGTACGACCTCTCCTTCGATCACGAGCTTGGCCACCGCGGCGGCGGCCACCAGCCCGACGGGAGCGTCGGCCAGGGCGATCGCCGCGACCACGCCGGTGGCGCCGAACAGGGCGAGCAGGCGGGGCAGCCGCCACCAGCGCCGGCCGGTCACGGCGTAGACGGCGGCCGAGCAGCCAACCACCACCAGCCCGGTGGCCACGGTGGCCACCCGCAGGGGGAGCCACGACCCGGTGAGGATGGTGGCCAGGGCCAGCACGGTGAAGGTGGCGACGGCCAGCACCTCGCGGGACAGCCACGAGTGGCGCCAGCCGAGCACGGCCCGCCAGGCCAGCAGGGGCCGGCCGAGGTGGACCACGCTGGCGGTCGATGCGGCGGTGATGAACGCCAGCGACAGCTCGGCGTCGCCGACCAGGGCGGCGCCGAGGGCCCACTGGGACAGCACGAGGAGGCCGGCGAGGGCCGGGTGGCCGTGGGCCGGCGCCGGGCGCACGTCGGCGGGCGAGGGGCGGTCGGCCGGGGGGCGGGTGCCCAGGTAGGTGGTGGTGGGCCGGGAGAGCTTGGGGTCGGGGCCGGCGCCCAGTCCCCAGTCGGCGCCGGCCGTGGCCACCTCGACGACCTGGATGCGGATGGCCTCGGTGGGGCAGGCCTGCACGCACGCCGGCGCCTCGCCGGCCGACAGGCGGCCGTGGCACAGGTCGCACTTGCGGACGATGCCGAGGCGGTCGGAGAACGACGGCACCTCGTAGGCACAGGTCATGGTGCAGTAGCTGCAGCCGATGCAGGCGTCGTCGAGGTGG
>JBBPYZ010000029.1:0-8165 GCA_038199465.1 Acidimicrobiales bacterium
AGTCGGCCATCCGCAAGCCCCGCGGCGCCAGCGGCGGTCTGTAGCCCAACCGCCGGCTCCGGGTCGACGCGGCTGGCGGATCGTCACGGCGAGACCTCCGGCCGCCACCGGGCCCTCAGCGCCCGGTGGGCTCGCCGAGCTCGGTCAGGGCGGCGGCCAGCGCCGCCCGCAGGCGCCGGGCCGAGGCCGGGCTGAGGTGGGCCACCAGGCCCTGCCCGGCCCGTCCCACCTCCTCGAGGGTGAACACGACCCGCAGGTCGGCGCAGCTCTCGCAGTCGTCGGACATGCCAACGGCCCACGACGCCGGCGGCCGATCGTCGTCGTCGGCGGGGTGGTCGTCGGTCGCGTCATCGATGGACCGGCGCATTCCGCCAGGCTACGCAACGGGCCTGGTGGGCGGTCCGCCGGAAGGCTTTGGCGGCCCTTGGCCGCGCCCTGTTGGCCACGGGATCGCCGAGCGCGTAGGGTCTCCGAACCTCGCAGCTGGGTCGGCCGTTCCGGGGGGTACGGCCGGCCCGGCGCGGCGAGCAGACCGCCGCTCTGAGCCTCAGCCGATCAGGCCGAGCTGCTCCACCTGGGCCCGCTCCTCCAGCAGCTCGTCGCGGGTGGCGTCCATGCGGGCCCGGCTGGCCGGGTCGATGTCGAGGCCCGGGACGATCGAGATCCGCCCGTTCTCCGTCGTGCACGGAAAGCCGTAGACCAGGCCCTCGGGGATGCCGTAGGAGCCGTCGGAGGGCACCGCCATCGACACCCAGTCCCCCGGTGGGGTGCCCCGCACCCAGTCCCGGACGTGGTCGACCGCCGCCGAGGCCGCCGAGCCGGCCGAGGACGAGCCCCGGGCCTCGATGACCGCCGCCCCCCGCTTCTGCACCGTGGGCACGAACGTGCCCTCGACCCAGCCCGGGTCGCCGATGGCCTCGGCCACGGGCCGGCCCCCCACCTCGGCGTGGAGCAGGTCGGGGTACTGGGTGACCGAGTGGTTGCCCCAGATCGTCATCTGCTTCACCTCGCTCGGGTGGCAGCCGAGCCTGGCCGCCACCTGGGCCTTGGCCCGGTTGTGGTCGAGGCGGGTCATGGCCGAGAAGCGGTCGGGGGCCAGGCCGGAGGCGTTGCGCAGGGCGATGAGGCAGTTGGTGTTCGCCGGGTTGCCGACCACCAGCACCTTGACCTCGGGCTTGGCTGCGGCGGCCAGGGCCCGGCCCTGGGCGGTGAAGATGGCCCCGTTGGCCTCGAGGAGGTCCTTGCGCTCCATGCCCCTGGTGCGGGGCCGGCTCCCGACCAAAAAGGCGATGTCGGCGCCGGCGAACGCCTCGGTGGCGTCGTCGGTCTGCACCACGCCGGCGAGGGCCCCAAAGGCGCAGTCCTCCAGCTCCATGCCCACTCCGGCCAGGGAGCCGAGCGCCGGGGTGATCTCGAGGAGGCGCAGCACGATTGGGGTGTCGGGGCCGAGCAGCGACCCGCTGGCCAGGCGGAAGACGAGGCTGTAGCCGATCTGGCCGGCGGCCCCGGTGACGGCGATCTGGACGGGCTCTGACATGACGGCGACGCTACGTGGCGCCACCGGGACGGGGGTGACCGTCCCGGACGCAGGCGCCCGTCCGAAGGGCTACCGTGCGGCCGTGCCCGCCGGCGAGACCGAGGCCTGACGAAGGTGTTCGGGGTCGTCCGCCCCTGCCGTCACCGCCTGAGCGCACAGGAGCGGGACCGTTGGGCCGGCCACCTGTGCGGGCTGTGCCTGACGCTGCGTGACCGGGTGGGCCACGATGCCCGGCTGGCGACCAACTACGACGGGCTGCTCCTGTCAGTCCTGGTCGAGGACATCGGTCCTGGGGCGCTCGACCACCGCCGGGCGGGTCCGTGCGCCCTGCGGGGTCTTCGCCCGGCCCGAGTCGTGGCCTCATCTGCGGCGGCGGTGCAGCTGGCTGCGGCCGTGTCGCTGCTCCTGGCGGCGACGAAGGTGGCCGACCACATCGCCGACGGTCAGTCGCCCCGGGCGCTGCGCCCGCTGGCCCGGCGCTGGGAGCACGCCGGCCGCCACCTGTCCGCCGATGTCGGCCTTGACCCTGAGGCCATCCTCGGGCCCGCCGCCAGCCAGGCCGAGCTGGAAGCCATGGCCGGGCGCGCGCTCGTCGACTACGCCGCCCCGACCGCAGCTGCCACCGCAGCCGCCTTCGCCCACGCAGCACACGTCGCCGGGCAACCGGGGGCACGACGCGGGCTGGCTACCGCTGGCGCAGCCTTCGGCCGGCTCGCCTACCTGCTGGACGCGGTCGAGGACGAGGCCGGCGACTGCAAGGCCGACCGCTTCAACCCCTTGGCCGCCAGCCGCACCGACCGGTCTGCCGCCCGGGTGGTGGCCGACCGTTGCGTGGGCGGTCTGAGAGAGGGCCTCGCCGCCGCTGGGCTGGCTCACCCAACCCTGACCCACCGGCTGCTGGTCCACGAAGCCGGGCATGCGGTGCTCCGAGCCTTCGACCCGCGGGCGGGCCGCGCCGGACCGTTGCGGTGCCAGCTGGTGGCCTGCACCACCTGTGCCGAGACCCCTGCCCCGGCAGCGGGCGGCTGCCGTCTGTGGCGCGATCGGTGTGGCGACTGCGTGAACTGCTGCGGGTCGTGCGCCGAGTGCTGCCAGGCCGTCGGCGACTGCTTCAAGTGCTGTGAGTGCTGTGACTGCTGTGACTGCGGCTGCTGACCCGCCCGTTCAGAGCCGGTCGACGATGGCGCTGGCGAACTCCGAGCACCGCACCTCGGTGGCGCCCTCCATCTGGCGGGAGAAGTCGTAGGTCACGACCTTGTCCTCGATGGTGGCCTCGAGGGCCCGGTAGATGTCCTTGGCCGCCGCCTCCCAGCCGAGGTGCTCGAACATCAGCACGCCCGACAGCAGGAGCGAGCCGGGGTTCACCTTGTCCTGGCCGGCGTACTTGGGGGCCGTGCCGTGGGTGGCCTCGAAGATGCCGTGCCCGGTGACGTAGTTGATGTTGGCGCCGGGGGCGATGCCGATGCCGCCGACCTGGGCGGCCAGGGCGTCGGAGAGGTAGTCGCCGTTCAGGTTCATGGTGGCGATGACGTCCCAGTCGGTGGGGCGGGTCAGCACCTGCTGGAGGGTGATGTCGGCGATGGCGTCCTGCACCAGGATCTTGCCGCCGGGGTCTCCGCCGCAATCGTCCCAGCCGACGGCGACCTCGGAGAACTCCTCGCGCACCAGCTCGTAGCCCCAGTTGCGGAACGCTCCCTCGGTGTACTTCATGATGTTGCCCTTGTGCACCAGCGTCAGCCGCTGGCGGTCGTGGCTGATGGCGTAGTCGAGGGCCGCCCGGATGAGGCGCTTGGAGCCCGTGGCCGAGATGGGCTTGACGCCGATGCCCGAGTCCTCGCGGATCTCCCAGCCAAAGGCGTCGCGCAGCAGCTCGATCATCCTCTTGGCCTCGGGCGTGCCCGCCTCGACCTCGAGGCCGGCGTAGATGTCCTCGGTGTTCTCCCGGAAGATGACCATGTCGACCAGGTCGGGCCGCTTCACCGGGCTGGGCACGCCCTTGAACCAGCGCACCGGGCGCAGGCAGACGTAGAGGTCGAGGATCTGGCGCAACGCCACGTTGAGGCTGCGGAACCCGCCCCCGATCGGCGTGGTGAGCGGCCCCTTGATGCCCACCAGGTGCTCGCGGAAGACGTCGATCGTCTCGGTGGGCAGCCACTCCCCCGTCTCGTCAAAGGCCTTCTGGCCGGCCAGCACCTCACGCCACTCGATGGTCTTGCCGTGCCGGGCCGCCGCCGCGTCGAGCACCAGCCGGGCCGCCGGCCAGATGTCGACCCCGATGCCGTCGCCCGAGATGAAGGGGATGATCGGGTTGTCGGAGACGGACAGGGCGCCGTCAGCCCCCATCGTGATCTTGTCGGCCATGGAGGAACGCTAGCGGGACGGCTGCGGCGCCTCAGCCGCCCGGCGTCTCCCGCAGGCGCAGCCACCGGTAGCCGTAGCCGGCCAGATCGACGCCGGTGAGGTCGAGCCTCGGCGGGTCGTACCGGTGGTCGGCGAACACCTCGACCGGATCGCCCTCCTGGCCCGGCTGGGCGCCCAGGTCGACCGTGCGCCGCTTGGCCGAGAGGTTGTGCAGGCTGAGCATCACGCCGCCCGGGGCGTCGTAGCGCAGGGCCAGCACGGCCGGGTCGCCGGTGTCGAGGGACGTGCACGTGCCGATGCCGAACTCGGGGCACTCGCGCAGTGTGTGCAGCATCCGCTCCATCCAGGCCAGCAACGAGTCGGGGTCGCGCCGCTGGGCCTCGACGTTCAGCGTCTCGTGGCCGAAGTCGCCGCCGCTGATGACGGGCCGGTGCAGCTGCTTGGCCGGCGCGGTGGAGAACCCGGCGTTGGCGCCGCCGCTCCACTGCATGGGGGTGCGGATGGCGTCGCGCTCCTTCAGGCTCAGGTCGTCGCCCATGCCGATCTCCTCGCCGTAGCGCAGCACCGGGGTGCCCGGCAGGGTGCACTGCAGGCTGTAGGCCATCTCGAGGCGCCGACGATCGCCCCCGAGCATGGGAGCCAGCCGCCGGCGGATGCCCCGCCCGTACAGCTGCATGTTCGGCTCGGGGCCGAAGGCGGCGAAGCAGTCGGCCCGCTCCCGCTCGCTGAGCCGGCCGAGGTCGACCTCGTCGTGGTTGCGCAGGAACGTGGCCCACTGGCAGGACTCGGGGATGGTGGGCGCCGCCTCGAGGGCCGACACGATGGGGCCGGCGTCGCTGCGGGCCATGGCCAGCAGCTGGCGCTGGTTCAGCAGGAAGTTGAACAACATGGGCAGCCGGTCGCCCGTCCCGAAGTACTCGACCAGCTCGTCGCGCTCGGCGTTGGCCTCGGCCAGGATGACGGCGTCGCCCTGGCGCCACGACAGGTGCTCCCTGAACTCGCGCAGGTAGTCGAACTCCTTGCGCGACTCAGGCTCGTTGGCCCGGGTGATCTCGATGATGAACGGGGCGGCGTCCATCCGGAACCCCGAGACGCCCATCTGCAGCCAGAAGCCCATGATCTTGCGGACCTCGTCCCGCACCTGCGGGTTGGCCATGTTGAGGTCGGGCTGGAAGTCGTAGAACCGGTGGTAGTACCAGGCGCCGGCCTCCTCGTCGAAGGTCCAGGTCTCCTTCTGGATGCCGGGGAAGACCATCCCCTGGCGGCGGTCGGAGGGCTCGTCGCTGGACCACACGTACCAGTCGCGGTAGGGCGAGGCGGGGTCGGCGCGGGCCGACCGGAACCAGGGGTGCTCGTCGGAGGTGTGGTTCACGACCAAGTCGATGATGACCCGCAGGCCCCGGTTACCGGCCTGGTGCACCAGCTCGGCGAAGTCGCCGAGCGTGCCCAGCCGAGCGTCGATCCCGTAGAAGTCGGTCACATCGTAGCCGTCGTCTCGGTTGGGGCTGGGGTGGATCGGGTTGAGCCACAGGCAGCTGACGCCGAGCCGGGCCAGGTAGTCGAGCCGGCTGATCAGGCCCGGCAGGTCGCCGATGCCGTCGCCGTCGGAGTCCTGGAAGGTGTCGACGTCGAGGCAGTAGATGACGGCCTGCTTGAACCACCGCTCGTGCATGCCCTGGTCCTACCCGTCTCGCCCTCCCCCGCCACACTCCCTACCCTGGCCCGGTGATCCTGGTCGACCTTGCCCGGGTGGCGGCCCGCCGTCCCGACCGGCCGCTGTTCGAGGACCTGTCCCTGACGGTCAGCGCCGGCGACCGGCTGGGCATCGTGGGCCGCAACGGCACCGGCAAGTCGACCCTGCTGCGGGTGCTGGCCGGCGTCGACCGTCCGGAGGAGGGAACGGTGCGCCAGGGCCGGGGGGTGCGGGTCGGCTTCTTGGGCCAGCGACCCGATCTTCCCGCCGGGGACGTTCGCGCCGTGCTCGGCTCCCACTGGGAGGCGGCGGCCATCCTGCAACGGGTGGGCATGGGTGACCTGGGCGCGGCGGACGTGGCCACGCTGTCGGGCGGGCAGGCCAAGCGGGTGGCGCTGGCCCGGGTGCTGGTCGACGAGGTCGACCTGCTGATCCTGGACGAGCCCACCAACCACCTCGACGTCGACGCCATCGGCTGGCTGGAGGAACGCCTGGCCCGGTTCCGGGGGGGCCTGGTGCTGGTCACCCACGACCGTCACGTCCTCGACCGGGTCACCACCCGCATCCTCGAGCTCGACCGGGGCCGGGGCTACCTGCACGACGGCGGCTACAGCGGCTACCTCGCCGCCGCCGCCGAGCGGGCCGGGCAGGAGGCCACGGCCGAGTCGGTGCGCCGCAACCTGGCCCGGGTCGAGCTGGCCTGGTTGCGCCGGGGCGCCCCGGCCCGCACCCGCAAGCCCAAGGCCCGCATCGCCGCCGCCACGGCCATCGTCGAGGGGCGGGGCCCGGTGGTCGACCGGGCCGGCGACCTCGACCTGGCCGGCGGCGGCCACTGGGGCGGCGCCCCCCGCCTGGGCGACAAGGTCATCGAGCTCCACGGCGTCGGCCACCGCTTCGGCGGCGGGGCCCAGCTCTTCGAGGGCCTCGACCTCGACCTCGGCCCCGGCGAGCGCCTGGGGCTGGTGGGGCCGAACGGGTCCGGCAAGTCCACCCTCCTGGAGGTCATCGCCGGCCGCCTGGCCCCGACGTCCGGGGCGGTGTCGACCGGGCCGACGGTGCGGCTCGGCTACTACGACCAGGCCGGGCGCACGCTCGACCCCACCCTGCGGGTGCGCGAGGCCGTCGCCGGGTCCCAGGGCCAGCCCACCTGGGAGCAGGCCCGCCTGATGGAGCGGTTCTGGTTCGACGCCGATGCCCAGTGGGCGCCCATCAGCACCCTGTCCGGCGGCGAGCAGCGCCGCCTCCAGCTGCTGCTGGTGCTGGCCGAGCTGCCCAACGTGCTGCTGCTGGACGAGCCCAGCAACGACCTCGACCTCGACACCCTGCGGGCCCTGGAGGACCACCTCGACGCCTGGCCCGGCACCGTCGTCGTGGTCAGCCACGACCGCGCCTTTTTGGAGCGCACGGTGGAGGACGTGCTGGTGCTTGACGGCCGCGGTGGCGCGGCCATGGCTCCCGGCGGCTACGCCGGCTACGCCGCGGCGCGAGCCACAGCAAGCGCCCGAGGCGCCGCTCCGACCATGGCCGGGCGACCGTCGTCCTCGGTGTCAGAGGTGGCCGCCGCGTCCGCATCCGTCGCCGCGCCTGCGGCGAGCTCGGCCAAGCTGCGCTCTCCCAGCACCCTGCGCCGCCTCCTCGGGCTGGCCGAGCGGGAGATGGCCCAGGCCGGGGGTGAGCGGGAGCGGCTGGTGGCCGAGCTGTCGGCTGGTGGTGACCACGCCGCGCTCACCCAGTCCGCCCACGCCCTGGCCGACGCCGAGGCACGCCTGGCCGTGGCCGAAGACCGTTGGCTGGCCCTGTCCGAGGAGCTGGGCGGCTAGAAGCAAAACCCACCGTTCTGCCGGGATTATGGGTGCGCCCAGCGACACCTGCTCCCCGCAGTTCAGGGGCCGGTCGGGGGTGGGCTCAGGCGGCGCTCAGGGGCTCGAAGTCGACGACCACGTCGTTGAAGCCGAGGCCCCGGATCAGCGCGGCGATGGTGCCCCTGGCGTTGGCCTCGGCCCGTTCGCGCAGCTGGGCGTCCTCGGTGGCGGCCCGGCCCACCTTGCCCTGGGCCAGCAGCACCAGCTGCTGGTCGGGGTTGCGCTCGTCGCCGACGGCCGA
The DNA here is from genome assembly GCA_038199465.1 of Acidimicrobiales bacterium. Taxonomy (GTDB): domain Bacteria; phylum Actinomycetota; class Acidimicrobiia; order Acidimicrobiales; family JAUJNH01; genus JAUJNH01. The sequence goes on from JBBPYZ010000029.1 coordinate 7,695, forward strand.
CCCGAACCGGTCGAGCAGGCCCCGCTCGCGGCTGACGACCCGGCTCTCGGCCAGGTCGAGGGCCGGGTCGGCCAGACGGACGGCCGGCACGGTGACGTGCACCGTGACCCCGTCGACCCGCACCGAGCCCGGGCCGATGGCCGACAGGTCGACGAGGGCGTCGACGCTGCCGGTGGCCGAGTAGACCACCCGGCTGCCCTTCAGCACCGAGGGCACGAAGCGGGTGTCCTTCTCCAGGTCGACCAGCACCTGGTAGCGCCCCTCGGCGGCGTGGAGCTCGGCCAGGTCGGTGAGCGACTTGAGCAGGGCCGGCGAGGTGCGGTCCACCGTCTGCTCCCGCAGCGGGTTGCCGGGCCGAAGGGCCTTCAGCCCCACGACCAGGCCGAAGCCGATGGCAGCGAGGGCGGTGCACAGGACGGTGACGTGGACCAGGCTGCGACGTAGCACATCGCGGAGGGTACCGGGCGCGGC
>JBBPYZ010000030.1:0-9138 GCA_038199465.1 Acidimicrobiales bacterium
CCTCGCCGCCGACCGGCGCCCCCGCCTCGATGAGAGCCCGAGCCAGGGCGTCGGTGCCGGGTACGTCCCGCCAGACGCCTTGGGAGGTGTCGAAGCGCAGCATGGCCACGTAGCCGAGGGGGCTGGCCCCTCCCGGGTGGTCGCACCAGTGCACCATCGGCTCGACGGCCAGCTGTGGCTCCCGGGCCAGGAGGGCTCGCAACCTGGCCGCATCGGCGGCGTCGATGACGGCCCGCCGGTCGACCTCGCGGGCGAGCAGTGCCCAGGAGGCGAAGCCGTGGTCCCGGGCCACCGCCTCCTGGGCGGCCCCGAGATCGAGCCGATCCGAGGCCGTGGCCAGGGTTGCCTCGGCGGGAGCAGAGGCCTGCTCCGCCGCCCGCAGGAGAACCTCGGCCCGCCGGCGAAGCTGGTCAAGGTCGGCAGGCGGGACGAGATCGGCCACGCCGCCATCTTTCCCTGGCGACGGCGGCTGACGGAGCCAGGGGGAGACCGGCGGCATCAGACGGTCCCGACGACCGGCGCGCGCCCGGCGCCGCGGCCGAGGCTCTCGTCGACGCCGCCTTACCAGGCCACCCGACCTGGCGGAGCGCGGCAAGATCGGCAAGCTGCCGGATCAGCTGATCCAACCGGACGCTGAGCGACCATCCGTCGAGAGGGAGCCTCCTGCCGGTGCCGGCCGACCTGACGGGTGGCAGGCTGGGGCGGTGGGCGGTATCGGCGGGATGGTGGTCGCGGTTGCCGCTGGCGGGTCGTTGGCGGCGATGGGCTCGGCGGTGGCCGGGCGGTGGGCGGCGGCGCGGGCGCTGCTGGCGGGCGCGGCCGGCCTCGGTGTCCTGGCGGTTGGCCTGCTGGGAGTGGCGCTGTGGCGGGTGGACACCACGCTCATCGAGGTGGCCACCACCACCAGCCGAGCCACCGCCGCCCCGCTGCGGCTCGCCGCTCTGTGGGGTGGGCCGGCCGGGTCGCTGCTGTGCTTCGCCACCCTCACCGCCGTCGTGGGCGCGGTGGGGGCCCGGCGCCTCCGGGCGTTCGGGCTGGTGGCGGTGGCGGCGCCGGCCGCCGCCCTCCTGGCCGGGGCGGCCCAGGCCCGGCCGTTCCGGACCGCAGCACTGGCTCCCCTCGACGGCGCCGGCCTGGTGCCGGTGCTGCGCCGCACCAGCATGCTCGTCCACCCACCGGTGGTCTACACCGGCCTCGCCCTCACCCTGCTGGCCGCGGCCATCGGGGTGGCCGACCTGGCCGGTCACGCCGATGAGGCCCAGCGCCGGCTGGGGCGGTGCACGGCGCTGGTGGCCTGGTCGCTGCTGGCCGTGGGCATGGTGCTCGGGTCCCGCTGGGCCCACCGGGAGGTGGGCTGGGGCGGGGTGTGGGCCTGGGACCCGGTGGAGGACGCCGCCCTCCTGCCCTGGCTGGCCCTGACCGGCGGGATCCACCGGCGCTCGCCGGGGTGGTGGGCGGGAGCCGGGCTCCTGGCCTTTGCGGGGACCTGGGCCACCCGGTCAGGTCGGCTGGTGTCGGTCCACGCCTTCAGCGGCCAGGGCGCCGTCGGCACCGGCCTCGGCCTGGCCCTGGTGGCCTTCACGGTCGGCGTGTGCGTGGTGGCGGCGACCGGCCGAGGTCGGCTCCGGTTCGCGCCGCTGCGCCCGCCGTCACCCGTCGGTCTCCTCGTCGGGGCCGCCACCGCCTGGGTGGGCATCGGCACCGCCTGGGCGGCGATCGGCGGCGCTGACCGCACGGTGGCCGCCGGCTTCTACACCGCCCTCGTCGGCCCCCTGGCCGTAGCCGCCCTGGCCGTGCTCGCCCGTGGCGCGCCCCGCCCACAGCTGGCCGCCGCCGTGGTGGCCGGCACCGCCATGGCGGCCGCCCTGGCCCTGGGGGGCTGGCGTTCGCCGGGGATCCTGGCCGTGGCCGTGGTCGCCCCCGCCGCGGTGGTCGGGTCGGTGCGCCGCCCGGGCGGCATCGGCGCCCCGCTGGGCCACCTCGGCCTGGTGCTGCTGGTGGCCGGCGCGGTAGCCACCACCGCGGGCCGAGCGGGCACGGCGCGGCTGGCGGTGGGCGACCAGCGCCGGGTCGCCGGCCTGGACGTTCGGCTGGTGGCCCTGGAGGAGGTGGCCGGCCCGGACCGCCGCGGCGTGGCCGCCCGCCTGGAGGTGGGCGGCCGGCGGCTGGCGCCGGCCCTGGTCACGGTCGAACAGCTGGGTCCGCGAGCCGACGTGGCCACGGCCAGCGGCCTCCGCCGAGAGGTGCAGGCCGCCCTGGTCAGCACCGACGGGCAGGGCACGGCGGTCGTCAGCATCAGCACGACGCCCGGAGCGTCCTGGGTGTGGGGCGGCGGGCTCCTGCTGGCCACGGGCGGCCTGGTGGAGGCGGCCACCCGCCGCGGCCGGCGCTTCGCCGCGCCCGAACTGGCGCCGAGCCAACGAGAGGAGGGGACCGGGGCGCTCTCGGATGCATCGTAGGCGTGCCCGGCGATCGCTTCCAGCCACCCCTCGCGGTTCGGCTCTGGTCGGGATCGGCGAGCCACACTCCGATAGCGTCGCCGGTGTGGCTAGCTCCATCGAACTGGCGGTGCTCTGCAGCGCCGCTACGGTCCGCACTGATTTGCTTTCGATCTTGGACGCGGGAATCACGAGCCTTACGGTAGGAAGCCTCCCGGTTGTCGCTGAGGTGACCCTGGCGGCTCAGTTTGCTTTTACCGAGCCGGATCTCGACGACGCTCGACAGATAGTCGTGGAAGCTCATAGCGAAGCGGGTGGAAGACTGGCCCTGATTACGTTCGTCGTGACTCCCAAGCGCCCACCAAACGCGGATCTCGCCTTTCCGTTCTTATTTACGATAATCCAACGACTCGCACTACCGCTTCCAGATGAGGGCCTCTATGCGATAACGGTCCAGTTGGAAGGCTCGCAGAAGAAAACTCTGCCTCTTCGCGTAAGCGCCTGACCGCGGGCTGCTGGTGGCGTCCTTCACCAAGCATGGCAGGCTGAGGATGGTGGAACGAGGCTTCAGCGAGGCGGACGTCGACTCAGCCCTCACCAACCGTGTCTCCGAGGGCCCTGACAGTCGACCGAACTGCACCCTCGTCCGAGGCTTCGACACTCGCAGTGGCCTCCTTGAGGTCGTCCTGAACGAACACCAGGAGGTTGTTACACTGTACGAGTGATGCACTACTCCTACGATCGCGAAGCCGATGCGCTGTACGTTCAACTCGGCGAGGGACGTCCCGAGCGCCAGGTCCGACTGACAGACGGCACCATCATCGACTTAGGATCTGATGATTCGGTTGTCGGCGTAGAGGTCTTGGTTCCATCATCCTTGTGGGACGCGACGCTCGGTGCTCGCTTCCTGCTCGATCCAACGGAGTCAGAGTTCCTCAGCCAGGTTGCTCTATTGTTCCTACGTTATCCAAAGATCCAAGCAAGCGCCGGTGGCAGCGAGGTCAATGCCGGCAGAGTTCTCACTGCTGCCTAAAATCGCTGCGGTACTCACAGCAGGTTGGTGTTGCTACCAGTTGAGGCCACGCAGTTGCCGCTTGCCTAAGTCCCTTCTTCGGGCTGGACGGCAGCCGGATTGGCGCACCGAACCGCCGGTCACAGCGCGAGATGCTCAACCTTCCCCGGCGACGCTGATGTCGAGTGGCCGGAACCTGCAGAGCGCAGCAGCCGACCGTCGTTGACCGGAAGGTCTCTAGCTCTCCTTGCCCTTGTCACTACGTTCCTCCCGGGCCGTGCGCAGGAGGGTGGCCAGCGTGGAGGCGGGCTCCTCCTCCTCGGCCGGCGGTGGTGGGGGCGGCGGTGGTGGCGGCGGAGGCGGGGCTGGCGCCCCCGGGGCGGCCGGGCTGGGGCGGGCCGGCGCCGCCGTGACCAGGGTGCGGCGGCGGGTGAGGCGGCGCAGGGCGATCTCGCAGGGCCACAGGAGGGCGGCGAGCACCAGGAGCAGACCGGCCAGGGGGTGGCGCACCCGGCCGGCCCGCAGCCCGGCGGCGTCGAAGACCCGCTCGGGGGCCACGTCGACCCGGCCGCCCGACACCGCGGCCAGGCGGGCCAGCAGGGGCGCGTCGGGGGCGCCCGGCCGGTACTCCGGCGGGTAGGACTGGGTGGCCAGGGCGCGGGCCGTGCCGCCGGCCGAGCCGGCCGCCTTCACGTCGATGCCCACGGCATAGGTGCCCGCCGCGGTAGCCGGCGCCTCGCCGGCGAAGCCCTTCTCGGTGCGCTCGAGCGGGACCTCGGTGGCCTCGCCCGACGGGCCAGCGATGCGGGCGGTGGCCGTGGCCCCGGCCGGAAGGCCGCCGGGGGCCTCGACGGTGATGCGGAGGCGGTCGCCGGTCACGGTGGCGGCGGCGTCGAGCCCGCCGGCGCCGGCGCTGAAGGTGTCCTTCACCAGCGCCGTCCAAAAGGCGACGGCTCCGTCCCAGCCGGTCCACGGGGCGGCCCAGCGGGCCCCGGCGTCGCTGGTCCAGGCCGTCGCCCGGCCCAGCCCGGCCTGCCAGGTGGCGAGCAGCGGGTCGTCGTCGGGCCCCACCCGCAGGCCGACCTCGGCCGTCGGGCGGGCCGTGGTGGCCACGTGGCCGAGCAGGGCGGGCGCCGACCGCAGGTCGCGCACGGGGGCCAGCCCGCCCACCACCCGGGGCACCTCCTCGCCCTCCACGATCAACGAGCGGGAGGCGAGCACCGCCTCCTCGGCCAGGACCCGGGGGATCTCGCTCAGGTCGCGGCCCGGGTAGAAGCGGCCGTGGCCGGCGTCGGCCACCGCCTTCAGCTCGGGGCCCGCCGCCGTCTCGCCGGTGGCCAGCACCGACACGGTGATCCCCTCCTCATAGAGGGACGCGGCCAGGTCGCGAGCGGTGGTGAGCGCCCCCTCGGCGGTGAAGCCGTCGGTGAACAGGATGATGTGGCGCAGCTGGGCCTTGGTGGCCCGCAGCTGGTCGGCGGCGGCCCGCAGGCCGACCCACAGGTCGGTGCCCCCCGAGGGGGACACCGACGCGAGGGCCTGGCGCACGGTGTCGGCGTCGGGACGTCGCTGGAGCGGCACCACCGAACGGGTGCCGGTGGTGAAGGCGAGGATGCCGACCTGGTCGTCGGCCTGGAGGGCCTCGACCGCCTTCTCGGCCCCGGCCTTGGCGATGTCGACCTTCACCACGCCGCCCTGCTGCATGCCGCCGGCGAAGCTCCCGTTGCCCCGGCAGTGGCAGGCGGTCATCGAGCCCGAGCTGTCGATGGCCAGCACCTCGGCCACCGACGCCCGGCGCTTGGGGTCCTGCACGTCGGCGGTGACGGGCAGTAGGGCTTCGAGGTCGGTACCGAGGTAGCCGCCGACGCCGTAGGACCGGTCGCCGCCCACCGCCACCAGGCCCCGGCCCAGCTCGCGCACCACGACCCCGAGGTCGGCCACCTGGGCCGGGGCCAGCTGCTCGGCCGGCACATCGACCAGGACGGTGGCCTCGTAGCCCGACAGCCGGTCCACCGGCGGCAGGCCGGCCGTCGGCGTCACATCGACGCCGAGACCCCCGGCCCGCAGGGCGGCGGCGAGACCGTCGGACTCCCCCGACCGGCCCTCGACGACGAGGACCCGAGCCGGGCCGTCCACCGCCACCGAGGCGAAGCCCACGTCGTCCTCCCGCACGGTGTCGGTGGCCGTGCGCACCTGCACCTCGTAGCGGGCCACCCCTGCCGCCGGCGCCACATCGGTGAGCTCGAAGGACGTCTCGCCGGCGGCGAGGGTGACCTCGCGGCGGGCCACCTCGGCGCCGTCCCGACGCAGCACCACCTCGGCCGGCCCCGGGGCCGTGGCGCTGAGCGTGGCCCGGATGGTGACCACCTCACCGGCTCGGGCCCGGCGGGGGGCCTCGACCCGGGCCACGGCAGCGTCGGGCCCGGTCCTGGCCGCCACCGCGTGGGTGTCGATGGCGATCCCCTCGCCGCCGAGACGGGCCGCCTCGGAGCGGGCGTCGCCGTCGGTGGCCCGGCCGTCGCTCACCACCACGATGCGGCGCTTGCGCCCCGAGGGCAGGACGGCGCCGGCCAGGCGGAGGGCGCCGGCCAGGTCGGTGCGGCCCCGGTCGACCTGCACCGTCTGGCCGGTGAAGCGGCCCGCCGGCCCCACCGTCAGCTCGAGGCGGGCCTGGCCGCCGAACACCACCACGCCGGCCCGGGCCGAGGCGGGCTGGGCGGCCAGGGCGGTGCGGGCGAAGGCCAGGGCCTCGGCCCGGCCGCCCGGCCCGAGCGAGCCGGAGCCGTCGACCACGAGCACGGTGGCCACCCCGCCACCCCGGCCCGGCAACGTGGCCCCGAGCACGGCGGCCACCAGGGCGGCCACCATCAGCGCCCGCACGGCCAGGGCGGCCCGCCACCGCCCCCGGGGGGGGCCGCCCTCCCGGCGGGCGGCCACCAGCGCGGCGGCGAGCAGGGCCACCGCAGCGGCGACGAACCAGGCCAGCAGCGGCCGCTGGCCCCGCTCCCGAGAGCCTGCCGGTCCCCCGTCGCGGGTGCGGATGGCAAGGCGGTCGACCGGGGTCGGGTCGGCCTCGACCGGATCGGCGTTCACCGCCACCAGGCGCCGGGCCCGGCCCTCGGGGGTGACCGACCACACCCCAGGCCGGTCGGCGACGGGCACCGGGTCGCCTGCCGCCACCAGCCGGCTGCCCCGGGGCCCGTCGACCTGCACCGCCACCCCGGCCGGCACCGGCAGCGGCTGGCCCACCAGCAGCGCACCGTTGGGCAGGCCGGCACCCACCAGGTCGGTCAGGAGGCGGTCGGCCAGGACCGGGAACGTCACCTGCAGCGGCAGGTTCGAATCGGCCAGGGCGAAGCCGAGGTAGAGGAACGGGCTGGTGCCGACCTCGCCCCGCAGCAGCAGCGGGGTGCCCTCGGAGGCGGCGAGCACCTCGACTCCCGGGGCGGGCTCGAGGCGCTGGGCGGTGGCGATGGCCACGTCGACCAGGTCGAGGCCGGCCAGGAGGGGCAGGTCGGACCGCACCAGGGTCACGGCCGGCCGCTCGACGCTGCCGGTGACCCTGATCCCGGGCGCCCCGCCGGGTGGGGCGATGGCCCAGAAGGGGGCGCCGGGCGCCGCCGGCGGGTCGACCCCGTCGTACACGGCGAGGTCGAAGCCGGTGGCCGGAGTGGCCGCGGGCCGGCGTTCCACGCTGACGCCGGGGATGGCGGCCAGAACCTTCTCGACGAACGGGTCGTCGGGTCCGGCCACCAGGACCCGCACCGGCGGGCGGCGGGCGGCGATGGCCACGGCCCGGTCGTCGGCCGCCAGCAGGTCGTCGCCCTCCAGCGTGGCGGTGATCCGGTCACCGAAGGGCAGGTCGACCTCGCGGGTCACCGTGGCGCCGGCGGCCAGATCGAGCTCGAGGGTGGCCGCCGTCTGACCTTCCACGTCGACCCGCAGGCGCTGCTGCACGCCGGACCCGGCGGCGTTGCGCACGGTGACCGTGGCGTGGATCCCGCTGCCCCGGGGCTCGACCGACAGTGCCGTCACCGCCCGGTTGGCAGACCGGCTGCCGACCTTCACGTAGGTGGTGCCCGGTGGGAGAGCGGCCTGCTCGTCGAGGGTGAGGGCGCCGTCGGAGAGGAAGACCACCCCGAGGGGCACGCCCGGGGTCTCCAGGCTCTCGGCCAGCCGGAAGGCGGCGGGCAGGTCGGGGCCCGCCGCAGTGGCCGTCACCCGGCGGACGGCGGCGGCGAAGGCGGCCCCGTCGGGGCTGGCCGTCAGCAGGACCCGCGGCTTCGGCCCAGCCTCGACGACGCTGGCCACCCCGCCCCGGGGCAGCCGGGCCCGGAGGCGCTCGGCCTGACGGCGGGCGTCGGCCAGCCGGTCGGGGTTTCCGTCGCGGGCCAGCATCGAGCCGGAGGCGTCGAGCACGAAGACGCTGTGGCGGGCCAGGGCCACCGGCTCGGTGCGGGCCGGCTGGGCGGCGGCGGCGGCCAGGGCGACGACGGCGAGGAGCTGGAGGATCAGCGGCAGGCTCCAGCGCAGCCGCTGCCACGGTGTCGCCGCGGTGGTGGGCGCCCCGGCGTCACGCCACAAGAAGGTGGAGGGCACCGCGGCCCGGGGCCGGCGGGGCCGCAGCACGTGGAGCAGCACCACGGGTACGGCGAGCAGCAGCAGGAGCAGGCCCGCCGGGTTGGCCAGGGTCATGTCACCGCAGGGTGCCGGCCCGGCGCCAGGCGCCGAGGAGGAGGGGGAGCAGGTCGGCCTCGGCCGGCACCACCAGGTGACCCACGCCGGCCGAGCGGCAGGCGGCGGCGACCGCCGCCAACCAGGCTGCGGCCCGGTCCTCGTAGGCCCGGCGGGCGGCGGCGGTGAGGCTGACCGGCACCGACCGGCCGGTCTCGGCGTCGACCAGGTCGAGGTCGCCCGACAGGTCGGGGTGGAGGTCGACCGCAGCCAGCACGTGGGCCACCACCGCCTCGCCGCCCCGGGCCGCCAGGCGGCGCACGGCGATCTCCCAATCTTCGTCCAGCAGGTCGGAGGCCAGGATGGTGACCCCGGGGGGACCCGGCCGGGCGGCCAGGTCGAGAGCGGCGGCGGCCAGGCCGGTGGGCCCCGCGGCTGCCAGGTCGCCCAGGGCGCCGAGGAGGGCGGGGACGCCCCGGCCGCCGTGGAAGCGCCGAGGGGCCTGACCGCCCGTGGTGTGCAGCCAGGCGGCGTCGCGCCGGGCCATGGTCACCACGCCCGCGGCGGCCGCGACCCGAACGGCCTGGCCCAGCTTGCCGGCGTGGCCCATCGACGCCGAGGTGTCCACCAGCAGGCGGACGTCGAGGTCCTCCTCGGCGTCGAACAGCCGCACCAGCGGGGTGTCGAGCCGGGCCAGGGCGGCCCAGTCGACCCGCCGGAGGTCGTCGCCGGCGGCGTAGGGGCGATGGCCGGCGAAGTCGAGCGAGCCACCGTTGCGGGGCGAGCGGTGCTCGCCACTGAGGTGGCCGACCAGCCGCCGGGAGGTGGCCAGCTGCAGCCGCTCGAGGCGGGCGACCTCGGCGGCGGCCAGGACCACGGCGCGCCCCTCAGCCCACGCCGCGCAGGCCCACGCTGGGCTCGGGCACCGCGGCCAGCACCTGGGTGACGATCTCGTCGGGGGTGACCTGGTCGACCGCCGCCTCGTAGCCGAGCACGAGCCGGTGGCGCAGGGCG
>JBBPYZ010000031.1:0-5641 GCA_038199465.1 Acidimicrobiales bacterium
CACCAGCACCCGGGCCAGCGCCACCCGCTGCTGCTCGCCGCCGGACAGGCGGTCGGTGCGCTCGAGGAGCTTGTCGGCGATGCCGACCCGGCCCAGCGCGATCCGGGCCTCATCGAGCCCGACGGGTCGCATCAGCGAGCGCAGCGCTCGGGCGCGGCTCCAGGTGCCGAGGTGGCCGGCGTTCACGTTGTGCACGACGCGCAGCGGCCCGACGAGGTGGAGCTGCTGGTGGATGGTGCCCACCCGCCGGAGCACGGCCTGCAGTCGGGCGGCGGAGGCGGTGGCCAGCTCGGTGCCGAGGACGGTCACGGTGCCGGTGGTGGCCGTGGCCGCGCCGGTGCACAGCTGCAGCACGGTGGTCTTGCCGGCCCCGCTCGGGCCGACCAGGGCGACCCGCTCACCGGTGGCCACCTCGAGGTCGAAGCCGTCCAGCGCGGGGCGGCCGTCGTAGACGACGCCCACCCCCCGCAGGGACACGACCACCTCGGGCATCAGGTGATCAGCTTCAGCTTGCGGCCGATCTGTTCGATCTCCCGGTAGTTCTCGGGCGTCGTGGGGATGAACCGCTTGGCGCCGTAGAGGCCGAGCACCGTGGCCTGGGCGGGGTCGGCCCCGTCGAGGGAGGTGATGGCGCTGGTCAGCTTGTCGGTGAAGCCGGCGCCGAAGCGCTCGTTCGTCTTCGGCCCTGCGATCCAGTGGTAGTCGTGGTAGCTGGGCGTGGTGAAGACCTCGGTGACCTTGGTCAGGTCGACCGTGCCCTTGTCCTTGCGACTCTTCCACACCTGGAGGTTCAGCGCCCCGGCCTCATAGGTGCCGGCCTGCACCAGGTCGATCGTCTTGTCGTGGGAGCCGGAGTAGCCCGGGGGGCCGTTGAAGTCCTTCTCGCTCGACACGCCGGCCTGGTCCAAGAAGAACTCGGGCATCAGCCGGCCGGAGGTGGAGGACTCGCTGCCGAAGGTGAACCGCTTGCCCTTGAGGGCGTCGAGCTGGCCGACCTCGGTGACGGGCTGGATGCCGGAGCCGGCGCTGGCGATGAAGATGCTCTGGAAGGCGGCGTCGATGTCGCGCTGGGCGATCAGCACCGCCCCCGGCGTCTGGAGCCGGGCCTGGACACCCGTGAGGCCCCCGAAGAAGAGCAGGTCGAGGTCGCCGGTCTTGAACAGGCTGACCGAGGCGGCGTAGTCGGTGACGGGGACAAACTCGACCTTCACGCCCAGCTCGTCGGCCAGGTAGTCGGCCATGGCCTGGTTGATGGTGGCCAGCTTGGCCGGGTCCTGATCGGGGATGGCGCTGATCTTGAGGGTGCGGTCGGGACGGGTGGCGGGAGTGCCGCCGGCGTCGCCGGCCTTGGAGGTGGCGTCGCCGCAGGCGGCGGCGATGAGGGCGAGGACGACGAGCAGCAGGGCGGCGCGCAGGCGTGAGGTGGGCAACGAGGCTCCTTGGGTTGGTTCGCGAATGAGATCCGGAACAACCGCAGGCGGCGCGGGCTACCTCAGCACGTGGGGGAACGGGGCCGCTGCGATCGTTGGCGTCCGACCGGACGCCGTGTCAGTGGCTCAGCTGAAGTGCTCGAACGGCGGCATGTCCCCCCTTTCCCGTGTTCGCTGGCAAGGTAGCCGTGGGCGTCCGCCAACTCACAACGGCCAACTCACAACGGCCAACTCACAACGGCCAACTCACAACGGCGGTCCACCGAGCACCGCGCCTATCGTTCGGTCGTGCGGGGCTGGAGCCGGAGTCGGGGGGCGGTGCTGCTGCTGGCGGCGACCGTCGCCGCCGGGTCGTGCACGGTCCAGTCAGGGTCACCTCCCACCCCGCCGCCGACAAGGGCCGGCCAGCCGGCCCTACCGGTCACCGGGCGCCTCCTGGCCGCCGACGGCCGGCCCCTGGCCGCCGCCGTCCGGCTCGACGAGAACCGGGGGATAGCCAGCGACGTCTTCGGCACAATCGCCCTGCTCTTCACGCTCGGCCTGTCGTGCCTGGGGGGCGCCGACCCGTGCCGGCCGAGCGGCGGGGCGGCGACGACGAGCGGGGCCGACGGCACGTTCCGCTTCGACACCACGGCCGTCCAACAGGCCCGGGCCCGCTCGAACGGCGTCATCCTCTCGGCCGGGTCGGAGTCAGCCGGCGGCCTGCGGGTGAAGCTGAACCCGACGGCGGGCGGGGACCTGGGGGACCTGTCGCTGTGGGCGCCGAGGGTGCAGGCCCGGGTCGACGGCGGCGACGTCAGGTTCACCGCGGTGGCGCCCCCAGGGGCCGATCGACGCACCGAGGTGACAGCCCGCATCCTCGACGCCAAGCAGCGCCTGGTGGGCCAGACGGCCAGGACGGGACCGGAGGTGGCCTACCAGGTCGACCGCCGGGCCTACGAGGACGGACCGGGGACCGTGGTGGTCACCGCCGGCTTCAGCCGACCCCGGGCCGGCCAGAACCCCCGGATCGACTGGACCTCACCGCCGGTGGGGGTGGGACCGGGCGCCGGAGCGCCGGTCTCGCGGGGGCGGCCCTGCACCCTGGACCGGGGCGGGGCGCCAGCGCCGGCCGGGTGCCCCCTGACCGACGGCGACCTGGTGACCGATGCCGCTCCCGGCCTGCGCTCGGCGGTTGTGGACCTCGGTGCCCCCCGGCCGATCGGCCTCGTCGCCGTACGCCCGTCGGCCGGAGAGGTGGAGGTGTCGACCGACGGGCAGGTCTATGAGCCCGTGGGCCGTTCAACCGCCCGCCCCGACGCCTGGCCGGCCGCCCTGTTCGACGCCGGGAGCCGCCCGGCCCGCTTCGTGCGCGTCGCCACGACGGCACCGTCGGCAACCCCGGCGACGACCGCTCCCGCCTCGAGCGGGCGGGCGCCTTCGGGCCCAGGCATCGTCGAGGTCTCGGTGTGGCCGTCCGACGCCCGCCTGCCATCCCAGCCGGCGACAGCGCCCCGACCGTCGGCCGACCCGTCAGCCCCGCCAGGAACCACGATCCCGCTGGCCGCACCCCTGGTCGGCCCGGACGACGACAGAACCAGCGGGGGCTTCCTCCTGCCGGCCCTCGTCGCCCTCGTCCTGCTGCTCGTGGTGGTCGCCGCCACCGGGGTGCTGGCCGGCCGTCGCCGTTGACGGGCGAGGCCCACCAAGAGCGGTGCCTACTGGTCCCGCTGGGCGGTCGTGCCGTGCCACTCGAAGAGCAGGATGGTGGCGTCGTCGCGCAGGTCGTCCTGCTGGTAGTCGAGCAGGGCCCGGACCAGGTGGCGAACCGCCTCGTGGGGCGGCTTGGCCCGGGTCGCCAGCAGGGTCGCCTCCAGCCGGGCCTCACCGAAGGGCTCGCCGCCTCCGGGGACGGCGTCGAGGACGCCGTCGCTGACCAGCACCAGCCGGTCGCCGGGCAGGAGGGGCAGCTCCTGGACCGAGTAGACGGTGTCGGCGAAGACCCCGAGCGGGAACTGGGGGGCCAGCTCGACCTGGTCGATCCTGCCGTCGCGCAGGCGGTACGGCCACGGGTGGCCGGCGCTCAGGGCCACGGCCGTCCCGGTGGTGATGTCGACCTCCAGCGCCGCCGCGGTGGCGAAGGGCACCATCGTGGCGCTCATCCACCCGAACTGCCGGCGGATGGCCTCGTTGGCCGCGGCGAAGCGCTCGACCAGGCCGAGGCCGGCTCGCCGGGCGTTGCGCATGGCCGTCACGGCCAGGGCGCCGATCATCGAGGCGTTCAGCCCGTGGCCCATGGCGTCGAGGGCGTAGACCGACGCCACCCCCCGGTTGACCACCCAGTCGTAGGTGTCCCCGCCCACGTCGTAGGCGGGGACGAGCTGGCCGGCCAGCGAGAACTCCTGGCAGCTGAAGGCCCGCACCGGCTGGAGCCCCCACTGCACCTCGGCCTCGAGGCTGAGCGGCCGGACCCGGCGGGCCTGCTCGAACAGGTCGGTGAAGCGGCTGGCGGCCAGGATGATGTAGCCGAGGATGTCGGCGGTCGAGGCTAGGCCGGTGAGGGTGCCGGCCGACAGGGGCCCGGGCAGGCGGACGCCCAGCACGCCGACCCGCTCGTCGCGCAGGCTGATGGGCAGGTAGAGGTGGAGGCCCCCGTCCTCGGGCACCGTCACCGCCGCCTGCACCAGGTAGGCCCGGCCGGCCGGGCTGTCGTCGATCGGGGAGGGCGTTCCCGACACCAATGGGTCTCCCACCCGGCTGCTGAGGGGCCGCAGCTCGTGCTGGTCGTAGTCGGCCAGCAGCAGCTCGACCTGCTCGCCCTGCACGGCGTCGGCCAGGAAGCGGTCGAGGACATCGACGATGTGGGCCGGGAAGGCGTCGTTGAGCAGCGGGAGCAGCTCACCGACACGATCCTGCAGCGACACCAGACCTCCTCGAGGGGACGGAAGGGGCACGCTACCCGGCGCCCTGGCCAGGCGAGCCGGACGGGTCTGGCACACTGCCACGGCCATGTCCGACGCCGTCGCTGCTCCCGAGGGTGCCGGGCCCGGCGGTCCCCGGGGCGGCACCCGCTCCCAGCCCACCGCCGCGCCGCTGGCGGCAGTCGACATCGGCACCAACTCGTTCCACCTCGTGGTGGCCCAGCCCACCGGCGGCCAGCGCTTCGAGGTGATCGACCGAGAAAAATCGATGGTGCGCCTCGGCTCGGGCTCGGGCGACATGAAGCGGCTGGAGCCCGAGGCCATCGAGCGGGGCATCGTCGCCCAGAAGCGGTTCCGCCAGATCGCCGAGCGCGCCGGCGCCTCGCTGCACGCCGTGGCCACCAGCGCCGTGCGGGAGGCCGAGAACCGGGACGAGTTCCTGCGCCGGGCCCGGACCGACGCCGGCGTCGAGGTCGACGTGATCTCCGGCGCCGAGGAGGCCCGGCTCATCCACGTCGGGGTGCTCCAGGGCGTGGCCGGGCTGGACCGGCGCCACCTGCTGGTGGACATCGGCGGCGGGAGCACCGAGTTCGTGATCGGCGAGGGCCACCAGGTGCTGGAGGCGGTGAGCCTCAAGCTCGGAGCCATCCGGCTGACCGAGCGCTTCCTGCGCCGGGAGCCACTGCGCAAGAAGGACGTGGCCGAGTGCCGACGCTACGTGCGGGCCTACCTCACCCACCCGGTGCGCCGGGCCGGCAACCTGGGCTTCGAGGTGGCCGTGGGCAGCTCGGGCACCATCGCCAGCCTGGCCGAGATGGTGAACGCCCAGCGGGGCGGCGAGGCCCTCAAGACCGTCAGCAGCTTCACCTTCACCGGCGACGAGCTGGCCTCGGTGGTGGCGGCTCTGGTCAAGGCCCCCACCGTGGCCGACCGCCTCAAGCTGCCCGGGCTCGACGCCAAGCGGGCCGACATCATCCTGGGAGGCGCCATCGTGCTCGAGCAGGCCTTCGCCGAGCTCGGCATCGACGAGATGACCGTCTCCGACCACGCCCTGCGCGAGGGGGTGCTGCTCGACGACCTCCGGCGCCGGGACCGGGTCTCCTTCGGGCACCTCGACGACCTCCGCCGGGCCAGTGTCCTGCACCTGGCGGCGATCTGCCCGGGGGAGGCCACCCACGCCGAGCACTCCACCGGCCTGGCCCTGACCCTGTTCGAGGCCACCCGGGTCCGCCACGGCCTGGGCGACGAGTGCGAGGAGTGGCTGGAGGCGGCCGGGCTGCTGGCCAACGTCGGCCTGTTCGTCTCCCACGA
>JBBPYZ010000032.1:0-9514 GCA_038199465.1 Acidimicrobiales bacterium
GAGAAGTCGAACGAGGCCTCGCTCAAGTACTACCTGCTCGGGGTCCTGGCCTCCTCGCTGATGCTCTACGGCATGAGCCTGATCTACGGCTTCACCGGCTCCCTGGTCCTCACCGATATCGGGGCCAAGCTGGCCGGGCCGGCCGGCGACAAGCCCGTGGTGGCCGTGGCCATCTTCCTGGTCATCGTCGGCTTCGCCTTCAAGATCTCCGCCGTCCCCTTCCACCTCTGGGCCCCCGACACCTACGAGGGGGCGCCCACCCCGATAACCGCCTTCCTGTCGGTGGCCTCCAAGACGGCCGGCTTCATCGCCCTCCTCCAGCTGGTGTTCATCGGCTTCCTGGGCCGGGGCGACGTCACCCGCCCGATCTTCTGGGTCCTGGCCGCCCTGACCATGACCATCGGCAACCTCCCCGCCCTGCGCCAGTCCAACGTGGTGCGCCTGCTCGCCTACTCCTCGGTGGCCCAGGCCGGCTTCATCCTGGTGCCCTTCGCCGTGGCCACCCCCACCGACGCTCAGCAGTACATCGGCCCCACCGTGGTCTACCTCCTCCTCTACGCCGGCATGAACCTGGGCGCCTTCGCCGTGGTCATCGCCGTGGCCCGCCGCACCCGCAGCGGCGCCATCGCCAGCTACCGCGGCCTGTTCAGCTACGCCCCCGGCCTGGCCACCGCCTTCAGCGTCTTCCTGCTCTCCCTGGCCGGCATCCCCCCCCTGGCCGGCTGGTACGCCAAGTTCGCCGTCATCCGCTCGCTCTTCGTCGACGTCTCCCTGGCCGGCTCGATCCTCGGCGTCATCGTCGCCGTCAACACCGCCATCGCCGCCGCCTACTACCTGCAGATCATCCGCGAGATGTTCTTCCGCCCCGCCGAGGAGGGCGTCGACATCCGCCCCGTCCGCATCCCCGCCCCCCTCGTCGCCGCCCTCGGCATCACCCTGTCGGTCACCATCGTCCTCGGCTTCATCCCCGGAACCGTGGCCCGCCTCGGCGATCTCGCCACCCTCTTCCCCGGCTGACACCTCGACCTTCCTGGATCACCCTTCGGATCTCGGCATCGATCCGAAGGCTGGAGGGGTAACCTGCGCCCATGTCCTCGGCCGAGGTGGTGGGCGACCTTCTCGCCCTGGAGGAGCTGGCCGCACACGAGAAGGATGCCGATCGTCGCCGCGCCCTCGACGCCGTGCGACGGCACGTCGCCGACCGGGACCGAGGGGCCAAGGTCTCGGAGGCTGCGCAGGTGCTTCGGATCTCCCAGCCCACGGTTCGGGCGTGGATCGAAGCCGGCATCCTCACCACGCGATCCGACGCCTCTCCCGTCCGGGTGGACCTCCTCTCGCTCGTCGCCGTGAAGCGAGTGGTCGATCTCCTGCGGGAGCACGGCCACGATCGCAACCTGTTGGCTGCCGCCCTGCGCATGCTCCGTGATCGTGCCGCACTCGACGGTGAAGGCGTTGCCGAGGGTCTCGGTGACCTGGCCGATGGCCGGCTGGTCCCGGTGACCGACGATCTCCTCGACGAGCTGGCCGCTCCCTCACGAGGGAAGAAGCGATCGGCGTCGAGCTGACCCGCACGGCGCAGCGCCAGGTTCGCGATCTCCGAGGGCGCCGGCTGACCGCGGCGCTGGTCGCCCTCAGGGAGCTGCGCCACCGCGGGTGCGAGGCGGGCGGCTATCGGCTGGCCGGAGCGGTGCTCGATCACCTCTGCTGTCGTCATCTCTTCGGGACGGACCGGATGCTTGTGGCCTGGCTGGCCCGGGAGCACGCGGTGGTGATCGCCGTCGGACGGCACGACGAGTCGAGCCAGGATGTCTACGCGACCTTGCTCGGCGACCTCGGCCTTGAGGTCTCAACGGAGGAGAGGAAGAAGCCGCCGTGCTGCGACGAGGAGGGCTTGCCGCCACTCAATGCCGATCTCGCGACGGCCATCGTCGATGCCGTAGAGCCACGGCACGGGAGGCGCTGATGGTCCTCCTCTCGAACTCTGGGTGAAACCGGTTGAGCATCCCCCTGTCTTGGCGATGGGGCCGGCGTGGCGCTTCCGGACGTGGTGAGGTGGCGGGCGTGGGGCGGACGGGGTCGTGACGCCGGTTGAGGAGGTGGTGCTGGGGGTGGTCCGGCGGCGGGGGACGGTTTCCGCGGATGAGGTCATCGACCTGGTGCTGTACTCGGAGGGGGGGTTCTATGCCGGCTCCGGGCAGGCGGGGCGGCGGGGGGACTTCCTGACCTCGCCGGAGGTGGGGCCGCTGTTCGGGGTGCTCGTCGGGCGGGCCCTTGACGGGTGGTGGCGGGGCCTCGACCGGCCCGACCCGGTTGTGGTGGTGGAGGCAGGCGCGGGCATAGGGACGCTGGCCCGCACCGTGCTGGCCGCGGCGCCGGAGTGCTCGCCGGCGCTGCGGTGGGTGTGCGTCGAGCGGTCGGCCGCGCTGCGGGCCCACGCGGCCAGCACCCTGCCCGTGGAACCGCCCGCCCACGTCGTCGGCGGCGGGCCCGTCGTCACCGTGCTCGACGACCTGCCCGCCGGGCCCTTCACCGGCGTCGTCCTGGCCAACGAGCTGCTCGACAACCTGCCTCCCGTCATCGCCGAGCACACCGCCGGTGGGTGGGCCGAGGTCCGGGTGGGCGAGGAGCACGGCCGCCTCGTCGAGGTGCTCGTGCCCTCGCCCGAGGTGACCCGGGCCGCCCAGCGCTGGGCTCCCGGCGCTTCCGTCGGAAGCAGAGTTCCCCTGGCCCGACAGGCCGCCAGCTGGGTGGCGCGGGCCCGGGCCAGCCTGGACGCTGGATGGGTGGTATGCCTCGACTACGGCGCGGCGACCACCGCCGAGCTGGGTGAGCGGGGCTTCGACGGGTGGCTGCGCACCTACCGGGCCCACAGCCGGGCCGGCGGCTGGCTCGAGGGTCTCGGCTCCCAGGACATCACCTGTGACGTCCCCGCCGACCAGCTCCAGCCCACCGCTATCGAGCGGCAGGCGGCCTGGCTCCGCCGCCTCGGCATCGATGACCTGGCCGACGAGGCCCGCCGGGCCTGGCACAGTCGGGCCGCCATCGGCGACCTCACCGCCCTCCGAGCTCGCAGCCGGGTCAACGAGGCCGAGGCCCTCACCGACGAGGCCGGCCTCGGCGCCTTCCTGGTCCTCACCTGGCCCGGCGGTCCCACCCCCGGCGGGTCCCGCGCGGGCTGAACGGCGCCGAGCGCTCAGTCGCCTTCGACAGGTCGGCCAGGAGGCTGCCCCGCTTCTTCTCCTTCACGCCACGGTCTTGGCGGAGGCGGTCGTCGTTGTCGTCATCTCGATCCCGGTACCGGCGGACCAGTCGCTCGGGCTCCGGTCGGTGACCACCCTCCCGGGCCTCGACGGCGTCGAGGAGCTTTCGAGCTTGAACAGCCGAGCCTCGCGGCGCCGGAGGTTTCCGACCGAGGCGGCCCGGTCTCAGGGCGTGGTGGCCACCACGGCGCGGCCCACGCCGCCGAGGACGAGATCGCCGTCGGCCGCCGGCACCCACGCCGCCGCCCCGCGCCGCAGGCGCAACTCGTCCTTCGCCGTGGCCAGCCTGGCCTCTTCCTCCAGGCACAGTACCACCCGCGGGCGGTCACCCGGGATGACGGCGGGCACCGGGCCCAGATCGACCAGCGCCAGGGCGAACTCGGCGGCGGGGGTGTCGTAGCGGCGGACGGTGCCGTCGAGCCGGGGGAGCACGACGGGCGGCGTCCCTGGTGCGAAGTCGAGGATGGAGAGCAGCTCCTCGACGTCGACGTGCTTGGGGGTGAGCCCGCCCCGCAGGACGTTGTCACTCGAGGCCATGATCTCGATCCCCACCCCCTCCAGGTAGGCGTGGAGGTTGCCGGCCGGTAGGAAGATGGCCTGGCCCGGCTCCAGATCGACGAGGTTGAGGAGCAGGGCCACGCCGATCCCCGGGTCGCCCGGATGGGTGGCGGCGATCCGCCGGGCCCAGGTGGCCTCAGGTCCATCGGTGGCTTCCGCCGCCCGGGCGATCCTGGCCGCCACCTCGGCCCGCTCACCCTCGGGCAGCGACAGCAGGCCCCCGACCATCCCCCTGAGGTCGCCGGTGACGAGTGGGGCGAAGGCGGGGAGGTCGGCGAGGCCGAGCTGGTCGAGGAGGGCCAGGGTGGCCGCCACGGGCCGGAAGCCGCACAGGGCGTGGAAGGGGGTGAGGGCGCAGAGCAGCTCGGGCTTGTGAAAGCTGTCGCGGTAGCGGCGCTCGGGGGCGTCGAGCGGGATCCCCGCCGCCGACTCGGAGGCGAAGCCCGCCGCCGCCCGGGCCGCCGAGGGATGGGCCTGGAGCGACAGCGGCTGGGCCGCGGCAAGGACCTTGAGGAGGAAGGGCAGCCGGGCGCCGAAGCGGTCGAGGGCGGGCCGGCCGAGGCTGCCGATGGGATCGCCGGCCACGATCTCGTCGAGTCGGACCCCGCCGACCCGGGCCGGGGCCGCGGGGTGCGCCCCCAGCCACAGCTCGGCCTGCGGTTCGCCATCGGCCAGGGTGCCCAGCAGCTCGGGGATGGCAGTCGTTGAGCCCCACGCGTAGCGCTGGACCACACCCTCGAGCATGTCCACGTTCAAGCCACGCTATCGCTGCTTCGCGATGCCGCCGACGGGGTGACGGGCGGGCTGCCAGGTGCCAAGTCGTCCGAGCTCGCCTGATACGGGCGAGGGCCGGTCTGGCCCTCGCTGGCAGGACCGAGCCCGTCAGCTGGTCAGTGATCGCCGGCAAGGTGGACGGTGACGTCCAGCTCGAGGGCGACACTCCTGAGACGGCCGCCGACGTTTCGTTCGGTGCCGAACCACAGCTGGTGCCCGAAGGCGAAGCCGGCGGCGAGCGTCTCGACGATGAGGAGCCCTCCCGTCCGGTACCGGGCACCGATGGCGGCGGCATCATCGAGCAGAGGTCGGGGATCGAGGACCTGGATCACCTCAGAGTTGGGGTCGCGCATCGCCCGACGGCCCCCGGGGCTGAGTCGTTGCAGGGCCGCAGTGAGCTGGCCGTTGCCGGGCTGGTGGATGCGCTGCAGCAGCCGGAAGTGGCGCGATGCCGGCAGTCCGAGGACCTCGTCATCTGGCAGACCCTCGGGCCAGTCGCCCAGGGCAACATCGATAGCGAGGTACTCATCGATCACCAGCACTGCGCGACGCTCGCCGTCAATCGTCGGCGCCGAGCCCGCCGAGCAACGGGTCGGTCAAATCGGCGTCCAACGCTGCTTGGAACTCGTTCGCCAGGTCGCCTCGGGTCACGCGTCGCAGAAGGGCCCGATCGGCCTCCGTGAGGCGCGGGTCTCCGGCTCTTCGCCGACGGCGGCGTTCTTCGAGAAGCTCCTCACCAATGGACATGGGCACGATTCTGCCCCGGATCCAAGCCAACCTGCTCGACTCGCCAGTGGGGTGGGAGATCGGGGCGGATGCAGAGTCAGTGCAGATGTTGCCACGACCTCCTCGGCCCCAGCCCCGGCTATCATGCGAACGCATGTTCGGTCCAGGCGCAGGAGAGCCGCTCGTGGGGTGGCGGTTGACGGACGAGCAGCGGGCTGCCGCCACCCACCGGGGCGGCCACCTCCTCATCGTGGCCGGCGCCGGCACCGGCAAGACCACGGCCTTGACCGCCCGGCTGGCCCACCTCATCGGCTCGGGGTGCGATCCGGCCAGGATCCTCCTGCTCACCTTCAGCCGCCGGGCGGCGGCTGAGCTGCTGCAGCGGGCCCAGGTGGCGGTGGGCGCGGCAGTGGCCCGGCGGGTCTGGGGTGGCACCTTCCACGCCGTGGCCAACCGGTTGCTCCGCCAGCGCGGCCGGGCTCTCGGCCTCGACCCGTCGTTCACCCTGCTCGACCAGTCCGATGCGGCGGGCCTCCTGGCCCTGGTCCGGGCGGAGGTGACGGCGGGGGAGACCCCCAGGGTGCGCCGACGGCAGGCCAAGCCCGACACGATGGCGGCCATCCTCAGCCGGGTCGTCAACAGCCGCACGCCGGTGTCCGCTGTCGTCTCCCGCCACTTCCCCTGGTGCACCTCCGAGCTCGACGACCTGAAGGCCACCTTCGCCGCCTACACCGCCCGGAAGCGGGCCGCCCAGGTCCTCGACTTCGACGACCTCCTGCTGTGCTGGCAGGCCCTGTTCGAAGTGCCCGCCACCGGCGCCGAGCTGCGCCGCCGCTTCGACCACGTGCTGGTCGACGAGTACCAGGACACCAACGCCCTTCAGGCCGACGTCCTGGCCGAGCTGGCCCAGGGTGGCGCCCGGATCACGGCGGTGGGCGACGACGCCCAGTCGATCTACGGCTTCCGGGCCGCCGACGTGCGCAACATCCTCGACTTCCCGGCCCGCTTCGGGGCCGACATCCTGCGCCTCGAGCAGACCCAGCGCTCCACCCCGCCGCTGGTGGCCTTCACCAACGCCGTCATCGCTGAGGCTCCGGAGCGGCACGACAAGCAGCTGTGGTCGGCCCGCACCGGCACCGTCCGGCCCACCATCGTCACCTGCGCGGATGAGGGGGCCCAGTCGGCGGCGGTGTGCGAACGCCTGCTCGACCACCTCGAACGGGGCACCGAGCTGCGTTCCCAGGCCGTGCTGGTGCGCACCGGCCACCACAGCGACCTGCTCGAGCTCGAGCTGGCTGTGCGAGGGATCCCCTTCCGCAAGTACGGCGGGCTCCGTTTCCTCGAGGCCGCTCACGTGAAGGACCTGGTGGCCGCCCTGCGCCTGGTCGAGAACCAGCGCGACGAGGTGGCGTGGTCGCGGGTGCTGCAGCTGATCGACGGGATCGGGCCGGCCACCGCCCGGCGGGTGCTGGCCGTCGCCACCACCACCGCAGGCGACGGTCGGCTGGCGCTGCTGCAGCAGCCGCCCCCGGTGCCGGAGACCGCCGCCGCCGGTCTGGCCGGGCTGGCCGAGGCGCTGGTCGAGGCGGCGTCACCGGGCCTGGCCGGCCGGGTCGGTGCCCAGGTCGAACGGGTCCGGCGTTGGCTCGACCCACAGGTGGCCGCCCGCTACGGCGACGCCGTCGCCCGCCTGGCCGACCACGACCAGCTCACCTCCGCGGCGGCCGCCGCCCCCTCCCTCGGCCGCTTCCTGGTCGAGCTGGCCCTCGATCCGCCGACGTCGACCGGCGACCTGGCCGGGCCGCCGCTGCTCGACGACGACGTCCTCACCCTCAGCACCATCCACTCGGCCAAAGGCCTGGAGTGGGACGTCGTCCACGTCCTGCACCTGGCCGACGGCAACATCCCCTCCGACATGGCCACCGGCGACGCCGCCGAGATCGAGGAGGAGCGGCGCCTGCTCTACGTGGCCCTCACCCGGGCTCGCGACGCCCTCTACGGCTACGTGCCGTTGCGCTACCACCACCACCGCCGCGGTCGTGACGATGCCCACGGCTACGCCCAGCGCAGCCGGTTCCTCACGCCGGCGGTGCTGGAGCACGTCGACCACCAGGGCGCGGCGCCGGTCACCGAGCCCGACCCGGCGGCTCCGGCTGGAGCGGCGGCGGGCCTGGGTGCCGTCGACCGCCGACTGGCGGCGCTGTTCGAGTGACCCGCCCGCCCGCCCGGCTCAGCCGGGCTGTGCGAGGAGCGGGTGCTCCGGCGGGAACCGGTCGGCGAAGCGGGTGGCCAGGTTGGAGGCAACCGCGGGCGGGAAGGGGTAGCAGGTGCCGGGCTGCAGGAAGCCCTGGTTGGTGAACGGGTGCGGTGGGCCGGGCTTGAGCGCCGCCGGCAGCTCGTCGAGCTCGATGGGGCGGACCAGGGCCACGACCTTGACTTCGGCCAGCCAACCCGGCGGAGGTCCGCTGGTGGCCCGACCGTCGCTCGAGGCCACCCCCACCGCCCGCAGCTCGCCGGCCACCACGTGCAGGGTCACGTCGTCGGCCCGGATCTCCCCTACGTTGCGGGACGAGGCCGGGACGGGTCCGGTCGCGGGCCGCACGGCGGCGACCACCCCCTCGGCCCACTCCTCCTCGGCCCGACCCGTCTGGTCGATCCACCACACCCCGCGGGCGCCGGCCCCGAAGTAGTCCTTGCGCCCGGCCAGGTGCACCGGCGCCGCCCGTGTGCTGGGCCTGGTAGCCGCCGGGCGGGAGGCGGCCGCACGCACCGAGGCCGGCCGGGACGACGCGGGCCGGCTGGTCGGCACCGGCCGCACAGGCTTGGGCGCGGCCCTGGCCCGGCAGATGGAGCAGGTGCCGGGGTGCAGGCCGTGGATGCACTCGTCATCGTCCACGTCAGCGCAGGCTACGCCGTAGTGTCCGCCGGCAAGCGTCGAGCGGGGAGGCAACGTGGGCCAAGCGAACGAGCCGGCGGGAGACAGAGTGTTCGCCGAGGATCGGACGTTTCCTCCGCCGGAGGGATTCGCGGCGCAGGCCAACGCGCACGACCGGTCGCTGCACGACGAGGCGGATGCCGACGTCCTGGCCTTCTGGGCCCGCCAGGCCGGGGCGCTCGACTGGAGCCGGCCTTGGGACACCGTCTTGGAGTGGGACCTCCCCGACGCCCGCTGGTTCGTCGGCGGCACGCTCAACGTCTCCTACAACTGCGTGGACCGCCACGTCCTGGCCGGCCGGGGCGGCAGGGTCGCCTTCCACTGGGAGGGCGAGCCCGGCGACACCCGCACCATCACCTATGCCGAGCTCCTCGACCAGGTCCAGCGCTGCGCCAACGTGCTGCGGGACCTTGGGGTCGAGCGGGGCGACCGGGTGTGCGTCTACATGCCGATGATCCCCGAGGTGGTCGTGGCCATGCTGGCCTGCACCCGCATCGGCGCCGTCCACTCGGTGGTCTTCGGCGGCTTTTCGGCCGACGCCCTGCGCGACCGCATCAACGACGCCGAGGCCAAGGTGGTGGTCACCGCCGACGCCGGCTGGCGGCGGGGCAGGGCCAGTCTCCTCAAGCCCAACGCCGATGCGGCGCTGGCCGGCTGCCCGAGCGTCACCGGCGTCCTGGTCGTCAACCGCTGCGACACCCTGCCGGACATGATCGAGGGGCGTGACTGGTGGTGGCACGACGTGATCCCGGCCGCCGATCCCGCCTGCCCGCCCGAGCCGATGGAGGCCGAGGACCTCCTCTACCTCCTCTACACCAGCGGCACCACGGCCAAGCCCAAGGGCATCATGCACACCACGGGCGGCTACCTGACCCAGGTGGCCTTCACCCACCGCTACGTCTTCGACCTCCACGCCGAGGACGACGTCTACTGGTGCGCCGCCGACGTCGGCTGGGTCACCGGTCACAGCTACATCGTCTACGGCCCGCTGGCCAACGGGGCCACCAGCGTGCTCTACGAGGGGACCCCCGACCACCCTGGCCGTGACCGGTGGTGGTCGATCATCGAGCGCTACGACGTCACCATCCTGTACTGCGCGCCCACGGCCATCCGCACCTTCATGAAGTGGGGGACCGAGGAGCCGGCCGGCCACGACCTGTCGTCGCTGCGGGTCCTTGGCAGCGTCGGCGAGCCCATCAACCCCGAGGCCTGGATGTGGTACGCCCAGCACATCGGCGGCGGCCGGTGCCCGATCGTCGAC
>JBBPYZ010000033.1:0-2035 GCA_038199465.1 Acidimicrobiales bacterium
GGCCAACCCCCCTCCCCCCGGACCCCGCCGTGCAACGGAGCCGCCTCCGGCGGCGCTCAGGCTCCTCGGAGGCGGAGCCTCCTGCGGGCCGTCTGTGGGGGCAAGCCCCCACACCCCGTTCAGGCAGTTGGGTAGGCGATAGCGCCGGCTGTTCCGGGGCCCATGTGGGCGCCGATCGACGGGCCGACGCGATAGCGGACCAGCTCTCGCACCTGCGGCTGGCCGGCCAGCCGGGCCTCGAGGGCCTCCCACATCGGCGCCGCCGCCCGGTCGGCGACCGACAGGCCCACCCGGAGCCCTTGGCCCAGGCCCAGCACGTAGGAGGCCATCTGCTCGCAGGCCTCCTCGACTGATGCGGCCCGGCCGATGGGCTGGACCTGCCCGTCCACCAGGGACAACACGGGGATCCGGCCCTCCTCGTCGGTGCCGGGATGCAGGCGGCCACCGGCCCGGACCAGGTCGAGCGCTCCCACCACAAAGACGTTGCCCACCCGGCCCGCCACCGCCTCGGCGATCCGCACCACCTCCTCGACCGGCGCTCCCCGCTCGGCGGCCTCGGCGGCCTCCCAGGTGCAGCAGCCGACGGCGAAGGACGCCGTGTGGCTGTCGACCAGGTGCACCGGGACCGGCGCCATCTCGGCGGCGATCCGGGCCGCGTCGAGGGTGGAGCTGACGTCGCTGCCGGTGTGGATGCTGACGATCTCGGTGACCCCCCGGGCGGCCAGGTCGCCCCACGCCTCGAGGAAGCGGCCCGGCGGCGGGGCCGCGGTGTGGACCGTCGGCGCCGGCGGGCGGGCGAACCGGTCCCAGAAGTCGTCGGCGCCCAGATCGACGCCCTCCCGGTGCTCGACCCCGTCGAGGGTGACGGTGAGGGGCACCACTGCGATCCCGTAGCGCTCGACCAGCTCGGGCGGCAGCTGGGCTCCCGAGTCGCTGCAGAAGCCAAGCACGGCCCGGAACCTAGCCTCCGCTTTCGTGGCCCAAACCGAAGCGTTGCACCACATCGACCTGCCCGGAGAGGGCCCGCCCGTCGTGCTGATCCACGGCCTGGCCTCGTGCCTGCGCCTGTGGGACGGCGTGGCCCCCCGCCTGAACGCCCGGGGTCACCGGGTGGTGGCCTGCGACCTGCGGGGCCACGGCCTGTCCCCCAAGCCCGACGAGCCCTACGACGTGGCCAGCGTCGCCGCCGACGTCCTCGCCCTGGCCACCGAGCTCGACCTCGGGCCCTTCCTGGTGGCCGGCCAGTCCTACGGCGCCACCGTGGCCCTGCAGATGGCCGCCGACCAGCCCGGGCGGGCCGAGCGGGTGGTGTGCGTCGACGGCGGGTTCCTCGACCTCGGCCACAGCTACCCGGACTGGGAGCGGTGCCGCCGCGAGCTGTCGCCTCCCGACCTGCTGGGCCGGCCGGTGGCCGCCCTGCGGCTGCGCATGGGCGTCCAGCGCCCGGGGTGGCCCCCCGAGGCGCTGGAGGGCCAGCTGGCCTGCTACGAGGTGCGCGACGACGGCACCGTCGCCCCGTGGTTGACCAAGGCCCGCCACATCGAGGTGCTGCGGGGCCTGTGGGACGTGGACGCTCCGGCCCTGTGGGCCCGGATGACCGTCCCTGTCCTGCTGGTGGCGGCCGAGCGCCCCGGATCGCAGGCCCGTACCGACCGCCACGCCGGCGTCGCCCGCTGCCGGGCGATCCTGGCCGAGCACACCCTGGTCTCAGAGCTGTGGATGGCCGGCGACCACGACCTCCACGCCGAGCAGCCCGAACCGATCGCCCGCCTCATCTCCGACTGGGCCGGCGGCTGACCGCCGGACGTTGTGGCGACGTGGTCGCAGCGGGTCGGCGCCAGAGCCTGGGAGGTTGGGGCGGTGGGTGAGCGTGGGCTGATCGTCGTGATGGGGTCGGGGGAGACGGCGCCGTCGATGGTGACGGTGCACCAGCGGGCCCTGGCCGGGGTGGCGCCGGACGAGCCGGCCGTGCTGCTGGACAGCCCCTACGGGTTCCAGGGCAACGCCGACGACCTCACCGCCCGCACCCTCGCCC
>JBBPYZ010000034.1:0-2120 GCA_038199465.1 Acidimicrobiales bacterium
GAAGCGGCCGGTGGTGGCCAGGAAGCGCAGCGCCGAACGGGCCGCGTTGGCCCCGCAGGCGCCGTGCACGCCACCGCCGGGATGGGTGGCGTCGGACCCGAGGAACAGCCCGGCCACCGGCGTGTGCCCGGGGCTCAGCTGGGGGATGGGCCGGAACACCAGCATCTGGTGCAGGGCGATCGTGCCGCCACCGATCATGCCGCCGACCAGGTTGGCGTCGGCCCCCTCCAGCTCGGGCGGCCCCATGATGTGGCGGCCCCGGATGAGGTCGCGGAAGCCCGGGGCCAGCCGCTCGACCTGCAGCTCCATCCGGTCGGCGAAGCGGCCGGCGTCGACCGGGACGCCAGCGGGGGTGTGGGCGTAGGCCCAGCACACCTCCTTGCCCGCCGGCATGCGGCTGGGGTCGACCGGCGAGTACTGGCCGAACAGCAGGAAGGGCTGCTCGGGGACCCGCTTTTGGGCCAGGGCGTGGGCGGCGTCGGCGATCACCTCGATGGAGTCGCCGATGTGGACGGTGCCGGCCCGCCTGGCCTCGGCGCACAGCCAGGGGACCGGGCCGTCGAGGGTCCAGTCGACCTTTACCGTGCCGGGGCTGCGGCTGTAGCGGGCCACCCGGCGCCTGATCTTCTCCGACAGGTGCTCGGTGCCGATCAGCCGCTCGTACAGCTGCTCGGCCCCGGTGTCGGCCACCACCACCCGGGCCGCCACCTCCTCGCCGTCGGCCAGCCGCACCCCCCGGGCCCGGCCCCCGCTTTGGAGCACCGACTCGACCGGTGCCGAGCACCGCACCGAGCCGCCCACCCATCGCAGACGGGCCACCAGGGCGTCGGTCAGGGCCCCGGCGCCGCCCACTGGGCTGGGCCACCCGTGGTCCTGGCCGACCAGGAGGAGCAGCAGCCCCGGGAAGCCCGAGAGGGTCTGGTCGGGGGCCAGGTCGCTGTGGGCCGTGCAGCCGACGAGGAGGCGGGCCGAGGCCTGGCCGTCGAACAGCTCCTGGCCCATGGTGCGGGCCGGGAGCAGCAGGAACCGGGCCAGCTCGAGCAGCTCCACGTTGGCCCGGGCGGCCAGGCGGAGCGGGCCCTTCACCGGCGGCCAGGGGCCGAGGACCGACTCGATGATGGGCGGGCCGTAGTAGCCCCACCACCGCAGCAGCCTCTGCCACCGTTCGCCGTCGCCGGGGGACCACCGCTCCAGCAGCGCCGCCGTCTCGTCGGTGGTGGCGGCCAACGCCGGGCAGGTGCCGTCGGAGGAGGGGTGGGCCAGCGCCAGCGGGGCTCGAGCCCAGGCCAGGCCGTGGCGCTCCAGCTGGAGGGACAGCAGCGACGGGCTGACGGTGGCCAGCACGTGGAAGGCGCTGAAGCGGTCGTGGAGGTAGCCGGGCTCCACCAGCTCGGCGCTGCGGACGGCGCCACCGGCGTCGGGCTGGGCTTCGAGCACCACCACCTCGAGCCCCCTGTCGGCCAGCAGGTTGGCGGCGACCAGGCCGTTGGGCCCGGAGCCAACGACCACGGCGTCAGGCATGGCGTCGGATGCTAGGGCGGCCGGATGGGGGGGCAACCCTGGGCGGGCGGCCAGACTCGGGGACGTGGACGAGCTTGCTGGTCACGATCCCCGGTCCTGGGGCGTCGACCCCGGCTATGAGGATGTGCACGGCGGCTGGCACGCCGCCCCCACCGCCACGGTGCGCACCGTTCTCGAGGCCATGGGCGCCGAGCCGGTCGATGCCGCCGACGGCTCGGTGCGGGCCGGTCGGCAGGCGCCGGCCGTGGGCACCGATGTGTGGGTCGTCCGCTCCGGTGCGGCGGTCGATGCCGGCGGGCGCTACACCCTGCGGTGCGAGGACGGCACCGAGCACCAGGGCGAAGGGCCCCTGCCGCCGGAGGTGCCGCTCGGCTACCACACCGTCGAGTTGGACGGGCCCGGTCGGACGGTGCAGCTGATCGTCAGCCCGGGCCGCTGCCACCCTGCCCCGGAGGGATCGTGGGGGTGGGCCGTGCAGCTCTACGCCTTGGTCTCGGCCGCCAGCTGGGGGATGGGCGACTTCGCCGACCTGGCCCGCCTGGCCCGGTGGTCGGGGGGCCTGGGGGCCGAGGTGGCGGTGGTCAACCCCCTCCACGCCC
>JBBPYZ010000035.1:0-8348 GCA_038199465.1 Acidimicrobiales bacterium
GAAATCGCTAGGAGGCGATCTTGCGGCCGCGGGTTCGGGGCACGCTCATCGGCTCGTGCAGCGAGCAGTACGAGCCCGGGTTGTACATCGACAGGCGGGCCTGGCAGTCCTGCTCGTTGCAGGTCCGACCCTTGGTGAAGGCCTTGCTGGCCCGCTCGGAGCCGCCGCTGAAGGGCTCTCCGCTTACGGAAGGTGCGCTCATGCCGGTTCAGAACGTGGACCCGGCACCCTTTGTTCCCGGTCCGGCGGCCTCGGTGGCCAGCAGGTCCTTGATCCGCAGGCGCAGCTCGTCGGGCACCTGCTCCTGGCAGCGCTGCTTGATGAGGTCCCGCAGCTCGATCTCGAACTCAAAGGCCTCCACGCAGTGTTGGCAGGCGTCGAGGTGGTACTCGATGAGCAGCTTGCGCTCGGGCGTCAGCTCGCCGTCGAGGAAGTGGTAGAGGACGTGGACGGCTTCGGAGCAGTTCACCCCCACCTTCGGCTGGCTGTGGGGTTCCTCGACGTGGTCCATCCGGGTCCTTCGGTCGGGTGAGGTGGGGCACCGCCCTGGGCTGTTCAGGGCTGGGCCACGGGTTGGTCGACCAGGCGACGCTGGCGACCGAACTCGAACAACGACTTCTGCAGCGCTCTTCTTCCCCGATGGAGCCGTGACATGACGGTTCCGATCGGGATGTCGAGGATCTCGGCGATCTCTTTGTACTGAAAGCCCTCGACGTCGGCCAGCAGCACGGCCATGCGGAACTGCTCGGGGAGGGCCTCCAGGGCCGACTTGACCTCGGTCTCGGTGAAGGAGTCGAGCACCTCGTCCTCGGCGCTGCGCCCGGCCTGGGCGGCCTCGAGGGCCCCGAGGCGCCGGTACAGGTAGAGGTCCTCGACGTCGTCGAGGTTGCTCTCGTCGGGGCGCCGCTTCTTGGCCCGGTAAATGTTGATGAAGGTGTTGGTCAGGATCCGGTACAGCCAGGCCCGCAGGTTGGTGCCCTCCTGGAAGCCGCCGAAGGCCCGGTAGGCCTTGAGGTAGGTCTCCTGGACCAGGTCCTCGGCGTCGGCCCGGTTACGGGTCATGCGCATGGCGGCCGCGTACAGCGAGGGCATGAACTCCATCGCCTGGTCGGCGAAGGTCGCCTGATCCGCCATGGGAAGGAGCCTACGCAGAAGGGCCCGACGGCAAACCGTCAGGCCCTCCCGTGCCGCTAGGCGCCCAGGAGCTCATGGGCGCCGTCGAGCGCGGCGCAGGGGTGGCGCAGCTTCGACATGGCCTTGGCCTCGATCTGGCGGATGCGCTCGCGGGTGAGGTCGAAGCGCTCGCCGATCTCCTCGAGGCTGCGGGGGCCGCCCGAGCCGTCAAGGCCGAAGCGCAGGATGAGGACCTCGCGTTCGCGGTCGGTGAGGGAGGCGAGCAGGCGCTCGACCTGGCGGGGCAGGTCCGAGGCCAGGGCCGAGCCCTCGACGTCCTGTCCGGCGTCGCCGACCCGGTCGGCCAGGGTCAGGTCGCCGTCCTCGCCGAGCGGGGTGTCCAGGCTCATGGCGTCGGACGACCATCGGATGGCCTCCTTCACCTGCTCCTCGGTGAGGCCGGCGGCGGCCGCTACCTCGGCGGCGGTGGGCTTGCGGCGCAGCTCGACCTCGAGCCGGCCCCGGACCTTGCCGACGGTGCTGACCACGTCGCCGGCGTGGACCGGGAGGCGGATGACCCGGCCGGAGTTGGCGATGCCCCGGGTGATGGCCTGCTTGACCCACCACGTGGCGTAGGTGGAGAACTTGAAGCCCTTGCGCCAGTCGAACTTCTCGACGGCGTGGATGAGCCCGAGGTTGCCCTCCTGGATGAGGTCGGCCAGGGGCAGGCCCGACGACTGGTAGCGCCGGGCGATGGAGACGACGAGCCGCAGGTTGGCGTGGACGAACTCCTCGGTGGCCCGCTCGCCGGCGATCACCTCGGCCCGTGCCCCCCGCTTCTGGGCTGCGGTCAGCGTGGTGCCGCCGGCCAGCAGCTGGCGGGCCTGGGCGGCCTTTTCGATGAGGGCGCCGAGCCTGGCCTCGTCGGCCTTGGTGAGCAGCGCCCACCGGCCCACGCCGTCGAGGTAGATGCCGACGGCGTCCGCCTCGATGCCTCGATCTCCACGACCGGGTCTGACATCGTTCTTGGCCACTCGTCCTCCGCGTCTTCTGCTTGGCGCACGTGCAACTTCAGGGCGAAAACAAGGTTCGGGTTCCCTTTGCGGTGGAGCGGGAGAGGGCAGGCACCGAAGCGCGCCCCCGCCCCGCTGCACGGGGAGAACGCCTCAGCATACCCGTCGGAGGGGATTCGGGGCCACCTTTGGCCGCGGCGAGGCCGACGCCACCGCAAGCCGACCGGGCCGGGAGGCCGGGTCTGATGCCACGACAGCGCAAGGCCAGGGCCCTGCGGGCGCCACCCTAGGCCGCGCCGACGCCCCGAGGGGGCATCGGCCGCACCGGTCGGGCCGATCCGTTGCCGCTGGGGGCGATGCGGCCGCCTCAGGCTGGGAACGGGCAGGGCTCGGGAAGGCCTCCTGCGACCTGCCGGGCCACCTCCACGACGTACCAGCGCCGGAAGGCGGTGACCTCGGGGGTCGGGGCCCGGCTGAGGAGCACCCCGTCCCGGCAGAAGCGCTCGACCTCGTCGGTCAGGGCGACGAGCCGGCGCAGCGACTCGACCTGCCCGGGCGGTACGACCAGGGTCACCTCGACCGTGGCCTCCCGGCGCTGGAGCGCGCCCCGGGCCGCGACCCGGAGCGGCTCCCGGTGGGCCGAGGTCTCCCGGGTCAGGCGCTCGCCGAGTGCGGCCAGCGTGGTGGGGGCTGCGGTCGGGAAGTCGGTGGTCTGCAGCTCGCGCACCACCTCGTCGAGGTTGGCGGCGCTCAGGAGCACCAGGCGCACGGGCAGGGCCGGGAACCGCACGGTGACCCCGACCTTGGTCGTCTCGGCCGCCGGTGCCCCGCCCGGCGGGGGCGGGTGGCTGGCCCCGGCCTGGTCCGACCGTCCGGTGCCCACCTCGGCCCACACCCCCTTGCTGGCCTCGGCGACCTCGACCCCCCAGGCCTCGGAGAAAGCCTGCACGAGGAGGAGGCCCCGACCGGTGGTGGTCCGCTCGAACAGCGAGGCGGCCAGCCGGTCAAGGGCGCCGTCGCCCTCGGCGGCCGCGTGGTCGGGCGGCGGGGCCGGCGGGGTGGGCACCACGTCCGGCCGCCGGTCGTGGACCACCACCCGCACACCGGCCCCCCGCCGCTCCAGGACCACGTCGACGGCACCCCCGGCGTGCAGGATGGCGTTGGTGGTGAGTTCGCTCGCCACCAGGCCGACATCGTCCACCAGGGGGGCCAGGCTCCAGCCCCGCAGCCAGTCGGCCACGGTGTGGCGCACCCACGCCACATCCTCCAGCTCGCCGGCCAGCTTTGCCTGGTGGCGCTCGAGCACGGGTGCCCTCACGGCCCGCCCGCCGACGCACCGGGCGCGCCAGCAGTGCCAGACCCATCCCTCATGCCACTGACGTCCCCGTCAGGACCCCGGCCAAAACCGCCGAGGCGGGTCATAGGGGGGCTCGTGGCCCCTAGCCTTGCCCGGTGGCGCTGAGGATCGGGCCCATCGTCGTTGACCCGCCCGTCGTCCTGGCCCCGATGGCCGGGGTGACCAACGCCGCCTACCGGCGCCTCTGCCGCTCCTACGGCGCAGGCCTCTACGTCAGCGAGATGGTGAGCGCCCGGGCGCTGGTCGAGGCCGGCAGCCCGACCGCCTCCCGCGGGAGGACGGCGGCCCGCAGCACCCGCATGGCCACCTTCGCCGAGGACGAGCCCTGCCGCAGCATCCAGCTGTACGGCGTCGACCCGGCCGTGGTGGGCGAGGCGGTCCGCCGGCTGGTCGAGGGTCAGGGCGCCGACCACGTCGACCTCAACTTCGGCTGCCCCGCTCCCAAGGTGACCCGCAAGGGCGGCGGTTCCGCCCTCCCGCTCCACACCGTGCTGTTCGCCCGGCTCGTGGCCGCCGCGGTGCGCGCGGCCGGGGCGGTGCCCGTCACCGTCAAGCTGAGGATCGGGCTGGACGACGCCCACCGCACGTCGGTGCCGGCCGGGCTGGTGGCCGAGGCGGAGGGGGCGGCGGCCGTCGCCCTCCACGCCCGCACGGCCGAGCAGCTCTACGCCGGGGCGGCCGACTGGAGGGCCATCGCCGAGCTGAAGGCGGCGGTGACCACCATCCCGGTGCTGGGCAACGGCGACATCTGGGAGGCGGCCGACGCCCTGGCCATGATGGCCAAGACCGGCTGCGACGGCGTGGTGGTGGGCCGGGGCTGCCTGGGCCGGCCGTGGCTGT
Organism: Acidimicrobiales bacterium; assembly: GCA_038199465.1. GTDB lineage: Bacteria > Actinomycetota > Acidimicrobiia > Acidimicrobiales > JAUJNH01 > JAUJNH01. The sequence continues at coordinate 4,324 of JBBPYZ010000035.1, forward strand.
TCGGGGACCTGGCCGACGCCTTCACCGGCCGCCCCGTGCGCCCCCCGCCCCTGCTCGGCGGCGTGTTCGAGGTGCTCCGGGCCCATGCCCGCCTCCTGTGCGACCTGCTCGGCGAGGAGGGCGGCTGCCGGGACGTGCGCAAGCACGTGGGCTGGTACCTGACCGGCTACCCCGCGGGGGGCGAGCGCCGCCGCCGCCTCGCTCAGGTGTCGACCCTGGCCGAGCTCGACGCCACCCTCGACGAGCTCGACCCCTCCTGCCCCCTGCCCGCGGGCGCCGAGCGGCTGCCCCGGGGCCACACCAACGGCCCCCGCCCGGTGCACCTCCCCGACCACGGGCTCGAGACCCTCCACGATCCCCTGCCCCCGGCGGGAGCCGACGCCTTTGCCGTCGTCTCGGGGGGTTGAGCTCGGGGGCTGAGCTCGGGAGGCCGTTGACGAGGACGGCTGGTTTTGGCAGGCTGCTCGCCGTGGTTGAGCCAACAGCCCGATGTCGAAGCCTGCTCCGGCAGGCCCCGCCCCGGAGGTCGCCCTCAGTGCTCGCACCTTTGTCCCCGCCAGTCGCCGACGCCGCGTTGGGGTCAGCTCTCCTGCGCACCGGCTTCCACGTCGAGGTCGAGAGCAGCGGGCGGACCGTCGCCCTGCGCCTCCACGGCGAGCTCGACATGGCGACCGCCCGCGACCTGGACAGCGCCATCGTCCAGGCCATGCTCGGCGACGCCCGGGCCCTGGCCCTCGACCTGAGCGACCTGACGCTCATCGACTCCACCGGCATCGCCGTGCTGCTGGCCGCCGACGGGCGGGCGAAGGACGAGGGACGCTCCTTCAGCCTGCACCACCCCCGCCGGATGGTGCGCAAGGCGCTGCACCTCACCGGCACCGATCGCCTCGTCACCCTGGAGCCGGCCGAGGCGTCGGCGAGCTGACCCGGCGGGCTCGGGCCTGGATCAGGCCCTGCCAGAAGTCGCCGCGGTCCGCTGGGTGCGCTCCACCAGGTCGACGGCCACGTCGCGCAGCTTGCGGTTCTCGCGCTGGGAGACCCGGTGCAGCACGTCGAAGGCCGCGTCGGCGCTCAGGTTCGACCGGGCCATCACGATGCCCTTCGCCTGCTCGATCACAGCGCGCGACCGCATGGCCTCGTCCAGGTGCAGGCTGTGCTCGCGGGCTCCCCAGTAGGACTGGGCGTTGGCCACGATCACCGCGGCCTGCTCGGAGAAGGCCTGGCCCACCTGCTCGTCGGCCTCGGTGAAGGCCTCCTCCCGGTGGGCGTAGAAGTTGATGGCGCCGAGCCCCTGACCGCCGACCAGCAGCGGCGCCGACATGCTGCTCAGCACCCCCCGCTCGCAGGCCCGGCGGCTGAAGCCAGGCCACCTCTGGTCGATGCGGTTCGAGCCGATGCGCACGATGTGGCCCTCCCGGTAGGCGCTAAGGCAGGGACCTTCCCCCTCGTCGTACTGGAGCTGGTCGATGTCCGACGCCTCGTCTCCGGTGCAGACGAACGTCTTCGGCCGGCCGTCCCCATCCAGCAGCGTCAACCCGGTCACATCGGCTCCTTCGATGGCCGACTCGCCCATCTCGGCGATGCGGCGCAGGCCATGCCGGGGCGCCTCCTCCCCGAGGAGGAACTTCGAGAGCGCCCGCAGGCTTGCCGTGAGCGCGTCGGTCTGGTCGGCCATCGTGCCTCTGTCTCTGACAGAAGGGAAGCTCGGCGGTGGCCCCTCACTGCAGAAGGACCGATGGCACGAATCTTCCGGGTCGACTGATCCTACCCGGGACGATGCGCTACGACCGCGCCCCGCCGGGTAGGGGTGGACGATGAACGTCATCTCGGTGCTGACCACCGACCATCGCAACCTCGATGCCCTCTTCACCGAGTTCACCCTGGCCAAGCCCGACGACGTCGAGAACCTGGCTCGGCTACGCGACCTGATCCTGGAGCAGCTGGCCGTCCACGCCGAGATCGAGGAGCAGACGCTGTACCCCGCTCTGCGGGGCGAGGCCGAGGACGACGTGCTCGAGGCGCTCGAGGAGCACCACGCCGTCAAGGCCACCCTGGCCGAGCTCGAGCGGATGCCGGCCTCGGCCGAGCGGTTCCGGGCGAAGATGACCGTCGTCATCGAGAGCGTCCGCCACCACGTCGAGGAGGAGGAGGGGCCCGACGGGCTGTTCGAGGTGGCCCGCAGGACCCTGAAGCCGGTGGCGATGGAGGAGATGGCCGAGCGGGCGGCCCAGCTGCGCCTGGCCGGCCCCACCCGACCCCATCCCCACGCCCCCGACTTCCCGCCGCTCAACGTGCTGGTAGGCGTGCCCGCAGCCGTGCTCGACCGCGTGGTGACCACCGCCCGTCAGGTGATCGAGCGCACCGGCCTGCTCTAGATCGCGCTGAACATCGCCCAGCCTTGGCGAAGGGGCGGGAAGGGTGGGACACTCGGTACCACGCCGGTTGAAGCCACAGCCGGACGTCGAAGTTCCTCTACCCGTCACGCTGGCGGCGTCCTCCCGGGGGGTCCCCATTGCTCAATCTGCCCGCCCCGTCCGGCGAAGATCGCGCCGCCTCTGCGCTGCGCCGCACCGGCTTCCACGTGGCCGGCGAACGATTGGGCCAAACGGTCGTGCTCCACCTGCACGGCGAGCTCGACATGGCCACCACGCCCGTCCTCGACCAGGCCCTCACCTCGGTCCTCAGCGACGGGGCCGCCGAGCTGGTGGTCGACCTGAGTTGCCTGAGGTTCATGGATTCGACGGGCATCTCGATGCTGCTGTCTGCGGCTCAGCGCTCGGATCAGGCCGGCAAGGCCTTCCAGGTCCGCTCCCCGACCCGCCCCGTGCGCAAGGCGCTCCGCCTGACCGGGGTGGACCGCATCCTGCCCATCGAGGCTGAGGAGCCGCTGGCCGACTGAGGCCAGCCCTCCGCCGTCCTGACGGCGCTCAGCCGTCGGCGGCGTTCCTACGGCAGACCTCGATCGCTGACGCGAAGGCTGCCCCCTTGGCCCGGTAGTCGGCGTAGCGGTCGAAGCTGGGCGCAGCCGGCGACAGCAGGACCACCCCGTCCGGCCGGGCCCACGACCAGCCGGCCCGGGCTGCCTCGCTGACGTCGCCGGCGGAACGCACCTCCACGTGCGGGCCGAGCGACCGGGCGCCGAGGGCCTCGGTCATGCCCGACCCGCTCTCGGAGTCGGTGACCAACACCAGGGTCGGCCAGGCCCGCCCGGCCATGCCGTCGGCCAGCGGCCCGTAGTCGATGCCCCGGTCGGCGCCGCCGAGCAGCAGGGCGATCCGACGGCCGGGGAAGGCCTCGAGGGCGGCCAGGGTGGGCAGCACGTTGGTGGAGAGGCTGTCGTCGACGAAGAGCACCTCACCCACCGAGCCGACCGGGCGCAACCTGCCCTCCAGGGGCGGGAGGCCCTGGGCGGCCCGGGCCAAGGCGTCGTCGTCGTCGGCGTCGGGGATGCCCAGCGCCACCAGGCAGGCCTGGGCGATCAGGGCGTTGCGGCGGTTGTGCTCGCCGAGCAGGCCCAGCTGCGCCAGCCAACCGGCGTCGGGCTGGTCGTGGGCGTGGACCCACCGCACCCGCGGGCCGAGCTGGTCCCGGCGGGCCCGCAGCAGGTCGCTGTCGCCGTTGGCGATCGTCAGGTCCGCCCCGGGCTGGTGGCACAGCGAGAGCTTGTCGGCGAAGTACGTCTCGGCCCGCTGCTCGTGCCAGGGCAGGTGGTCGGGGTGCAGCGAGGTGACGGCGGTGACCGGCGGGGTGGAGGCGACGTCGGTGGCCTGGTAGCTGGACACCTCGATGAGCCACACGTCGTAGGCGTCGCCGACCGCCGGGTCGTAGGGAGGGGTGCCCAGGTTGCCGCCGGCCAGCGCCCGGTGGCCGAGCCCGCCCAGCAGATGGGCGGCGATGGCGGTGGTGGTGCTCTTGCCCTTGGTGCCGGTGATGCACACCACCCGCCCGCGGTCGGCCTCCTCCAGCCACAGCCCCAGCCCACCGACCACGGGGATGCCGGCCCGCTCCAGGCGGCGGACGTCGTC